>CAYSPN010000606.1:0-5874 GCA_964432895.1 uncultured Candidatus Kuenenia sp. | reverse complement strand
CCCTTCGTGCAGCCGGTGGCACGCCGGACGTGACGGCCGTCGATCAAGAGATCGACACGCTTCTCTCCTCGGCCCGCGGCGAGGCAGCGGAGATGGTCCACAACGCACGGGCCTACCGCTGGCGCAAGGCCGTCGGGGAACGGGCCAGCAGCGAACGGTTTTCCGGGGAACTGCTCGCCTACCAGGCTTCGCCGGTCTACTACCGCACCCGCCGGTTTCTCGAGGTGCTCGCCGCCGGCCTCATCGGCCGCCGGAAGTTCGTGATCGCCGGCGACCCTGGCGATGCCCCCGTGTTCCGCATGGACTTCAGTGACCCGACTTCCGCCATCGATACGCTGCTCGCAGAATAAGTGTCTTGAGCCCCGCCTCCCGATCACCCGATTCCACGCCAATTCCAGACTCCCTGATTCCTCCGAGTGAACCATTCTCCCGTGAAGAACTCCTTCGTCATCCTCGTCGGCGTGCTCCTTGTCGCCCTCCTGCTCTCGCACATGTTTCTCTACCAGGTCCGCTACGATCAGGTGGCCGTCCGAACCACCTTCGACAAGGCTGACGAGTCGAGCATTCAGGAGGTGCCGGGCCTCAAATGGCGCTGGCCTTGGCCGATCAACAAGGTCGCGCTCTACTCGAAGCGACTGCAGATTCTCGAGGACAAGATCGAGGAACTCCAGACCGCCGACGGCAAGAGCGTGATCGTGCGGACCTACCTGACGTGGCGGATCGCCGACCCGTTGAGCTTTTACGTCACACTCAAGGACCCCGACGAGGCCAACCGTCAGCTCTCCTCCCGCCTCCGGGAGATCCGCGGCCTGATCAGCCGGTATCAGTTCGACGAACTCGTCAACGTGGACCGCGAGAAGCTCAAGCTCGCCACGATTGAGCAGCAGGCGACCGAGACGCTCAGTGCGGGCCTCGAGCAGGCCGGCTACGGTATCCGGGTGGAGAGCGTCGGGATCCACAAGATCATCCTGCCGGAGTCCACGACCCAAAAGGTCTTCGAGACGATGATCGCTGCACGGGAGCGGCTCGCCGAAAATGCCCTGCAGGAGGGGCAGGCACAGGCCTCCGCAATCCGCAGCGAGGCCACGAGCGCCCGCGATCGCATTCTCGCCTTCGCGGAGCGGCGAGCGCAGGCCATCCGCTCGCAGGGAGACCGCGAGGCGGCCGTGCACTACGAAAGCTTCGCCAAGAACGAGGAGTTTGCGATCTTCCTGCGGAAGATCGAGGCACTCGGAAAGATGCTCGATCACAACACGACATTCGTCCTTTCAGCCGACAGCCTCGGCATCCTCGACTGGTTCAACAAGGACCCGGCTGCGGCTGCGAGCCCCACAACTCCGGCCCCGCGCTGATGCAGGAACCATCCATGAACGACATCGACGCCATGAAGCCTGCGGACGCTTCCCCGGCACTCGATCCGGCTCAGCAGTCGCTGGCCGAGGCGTTGCGGGTGAGCTTCGCGATCCTCAAGCTCGCGATGCTCGGCCTGCTCGTCGCCTACCTGTTCAGCGGCACCTTCTCGGTCGGATCCAACGAAGTGGCCCTGAGGCTGCGGTTTGGGGACTACGTCGGCGACCCTGGCAACCGTGTGCTCGAGCGCGGCACCTATCTGGCGGCCCCCTTTCCGATTGAGCAGATCGTGAAAGTCGACACCCGGCCGGCCACGCTCGTACTCGACCGGGAGTTCTGGTTCGAGACGACTGAACGAGACAGCGGCATGACCCGCAGCCAGCTGCAGGGCCAGAAGGCCATGCCGCTCAATCCGCTTCGCGACGGCTCGCTGATCACCGGCGACTCAAGCATCGTCCATGCCAAGTGGACGCTCACCTGGCGGGTCGCCGAACCGGTCGCCTTCCTGACGAATGTCGGCTCCCGCGCGGTGGCAGAAAAAATCGTTCGTCTGGTCGCCCAACAAGGCATCGTGCAGTCGGTGGCGCAGCTGGCCGCGGACGACATGCTGCGGGGCATTGTCAACCGCACGCTCGCCGTCGGGATCATGCAGCAGCGGCTCGACGCGATGCGAACCGGGCTCACGATCGATCAGCTCACGCTCGACAAGGTGTCGGCACCGATGCGGGTGGCCGGCAGCTTCGACGCCGTCACCAGCGCCGAGAGCGACCGAGCCGGTCGGATTGTGACGGCCCAGCAGGAACGGTCGAAGGTGCTCGGTGAGACCGCCGGCGAGGGCAGCGGTCCGATCCTCGAACTCGTGACGTCCTACGAGCGGGCCGTGGAATTGGGCGACAAGACGGAAGCCGCCCGCATTCAGGAGCAGCTCGATGCGGCTCTCGTCGATCTCCGGCTCGGGGCCGTTGCGATCGGCGGCGAGGTGGCCCGGATCATCAGCGGTGCCAAGACCTACCGCACGCAGATCGTCGAGCAGGTCGCCTCGGAGGCTCAGTCCTTCACACAGCTTTTGCCGCAGTACCAGCGGAATCCCCGGCTCGTGCTCGCCAAGCTCTGGGAAGACGCCCGGGAACGGATCCTGACCGGCGACGTCGAAACCTTCTACACGTTCCCCGGACAACTCGAGCTCCAACTCAACCGGGATCCCGAACTGCAGAAGGCTCGGCAGAAGGAGCAGTTGCGGTCGCGAAAGCGGGCGCAGCAGGAAGCCGAGCGAAACCGCTGACGGATGCCCTATCCAATGGAGTGGCGATGGTAACGACCCCACGAGACGACGCGCCGATCGACATCGCTTGCGCCGGCGTCACGAAGACATTTTGCGATTTTTGGATGCGGCCTCGGGTGCGGGCCGTGGAGAACGTCGACCTCGAGGTGCGGCGGGGTCAGATCTACGGGCTGTTGGGCCCCAACGGGTCGGGCAAGAGCACGACGATCAAGATGCTGTTGGGGCTGCTCCAGCCGACCTCCGGCAGGATCGCCGTTCTCGGCAAGCGGCCCAAGGACGTCCAGATCAAGAAGAACATCGGCTATCTCCCGGAAGAGTCGTATCTGTACCGGTTCCTGAGCGGCCGGGAGACACTCGACTACTACGGCCGGCTGTTCCGACTGGAGCGGAAGGCCCGCCGTGAGCGAATCGACATGCTTCTGGAGATGGTCGGCCTTGAAGCGGTGCAGGACCGGCCGGTCGGCGAGTACTCCAAGGGTATGCAGCGGCGGATCGGCCTCGCGCAGAGCCTGATCAACGATCCCCAGCTGCTCATCCTCGACGAGCCGACCAGCGGCATGGACCCGGTCGGGGCCCGGCAGATCAAGGATCTCATCGCCACCCTCGCGGTCCGGGGCAAGACCGTGCTGCTCTGCTCGCACCTTCTCTCGGACGTCGAGGACCTCTGCGACCGCGTCGCGATTATGTACGGCGGCAAGGTGCGGGCCGAGGGTACCTGTGACGAACTGCTCGAGCAGGAGCATGCCACGCTGCTGGAAACCTCCGAACTGCCGCCACCTGTGGTCGAAGAGGTACGGACGCTGCTCCGACGGCACGATCTCGCCCTGACCAAGGTGCAACGGCCGCGGCGCAAGCTCGAGAGCCTGTTCCTCGAAATCGTGGAGCAGGCGCGGGCCGAAGGGGTGCGGACGTCCGGCGCCTCCAGCGGCGGCGAGGTGGCCGAGTTTCTGGCGGCGTCTGAGCCCGTGCCAGACGACGCCGGAACGGCCGCCAAGGTGGCCGAGAGCCCGGTCGATACCAATCTGCTCGACAGCCTCATGAAGCGGTGAGCCGATGAAGACCGACACGGCCCATCACGTCTCGTCGCCGTCGCCAGAGCCGCGGCTCGCAGGCGACGGCCTGCCGCCTTGGCTCGCCGACAACCCGGCAGCAGGCCGGCGGACCCGACTCGCCTGGCCAGGAGCCGCGATCGCGGCGTTGGCTCTGGCCGCAGGCCTCTGGGCGACCGGTCGACCCGCCTCGGCGATCGCAGTGGCGGGGGCCGTCGCGCTCGCCGTCGGCTTTGTCGTCGGCGTCGCGGTGCTGCGACAGCTCCTCTCCGGCAGCCATCCCGTTCTCGGTGTGGCCCGGGCGATCGTCGAGGAGGCGATCGGGTCGCGGCTCTCCATTCTCCTCGTGATGATGGTGGTCGTCACCCTGCCAATTCTGCCCCTGCTTCTGGATCCGCAGGAACGGCTCGCCTACCGGCTCCAATTCCTCCTCACGTGGTCGCTCTCCGGCGCGAGCGTGCTCCTGGCGGTGATCACGATCGCGCTTTCGTGCGGCAGCGTCTGCGGCGATATCGAGAGCCGCCGGATTCACATGACGCTTTCGAAGCCGATTCACCGCTCGGAATACCTCCTCGGCAAGTGGCTCGGCGTGATCCTGCTCGACGGGATGCTCGTCGGCCTGGTGGGCATCGGCGTCTATGCAGGCGTGTTGGCACTGGCGAAGATGCCCGCCGCCGACGCCGCCGACCGACTCGCCGTCCAGGAGCAGGTGCTCACCGCTCGCGTCGTGGCCCGGCCGGAGCATCCCAGCGGCGCGGACTTCGACCGCTCCGTAGCCGCCACCATCGAGGAAATCCGCAAGTCGGATCCGGCCTCATTCGACCGGAGCCCGGAACGGGCCCGCACGCGGATCGTGGCGCAGAGGGTGCACGAATGGCACACGGTGACCGCAGACGTCGTCTCGAGCTATCTGTTCACGGGACTCGACAAGCAAGAGATCCGGGCGCCCGTCGTGCAGCTGCGGCTCGAACCCTTCGCCGATAACTCCTCCATCGCCCGGGCCGACGTCCGATTCGCGCTCTGGCTCAATGAGCGACCGTTCCCGATCCGTGGCGGCGAGCACGCGGCCTACACCTTTTCCACGGGGCTGACGCACACGATCGACCTGCCGACTGAGGCGATCGCCGACGATGGCACGCTGCGGGTGACGATCGCCAACCAAAACCTCGTCATGCCGGGCGAGGAACGGCCCACGAGCATCTCGTTCACGCCGGGGGAGGGGCTGGAGGTGATGTACCGGGCCGGAAGCTTTGGCGGCAACTTCGTCCGCGGGCTGCTTGTGATGTGGGCAAAGCTGGTGCTCTTGGCGGCGGCAGCGCTGGCGGCCGCCGCCTGGCTCGGCTTCCCCACGGCCTTGCTCGCCAGCCTGATGGTCTACGTCACCGCGGCCGCCAGCGGCTTCTTTGCAGACGCGATCGACATCTACACGGGGCTCGACCGCAAGAACGACACGCTCATGGACATGCTGCGGCTGCGACTCAGCTTGATCGTCGAACGCATCGTGAAGGTCGAGTGGTGGGAGCTCATCAAGACATTCGGCGCCTATTTTGCCGACGCCTTTCTGGCGGTGATTCCGTCCTTCGGAACCCAAGACGCGATTGCGCAGCTCGCCACCGGCCGCCTGGTACCCCTGGCGGAGGTCGCTTCCGGATTGTTCTTCCTCGCGGTCGCCTACCCGCTTGCACTGCTCGCCCTCGGGTGGGTGCTGCTCGAGCGGCGAGATCTTGTGAGCAGTGCATCATGAGTGATCGGACGACCACCACCATCGCCACTGTCATTCTTGTCGCCTGCCTCGCCGGGGCGGCGGCCGTCGCGGGCGCCGTGCAGAAGCAGCGAGAGGAGCTTGAGCTGGTTGTGAAGATGGAGGGCATCAGGGGCATGCCACCCCACGTCGCCATCGTGACGGCAGCCCTGGGCACCTTTCGGGGGCTGGCGGTGGACGTGCTCTGGGCGCGGGCCGATCACCTGCAGGCGGAGGGGGATTTTTACGAGGCGCAGACGCTTGCGCAATGGATCACCATGCTCCAGCCGCGGTTTCAGAAAGTCTGGGGTTTCCAGGCCTGGAATCTTTCTTGGAATATCGCCGCCGCAACCCAGGTGCCAGCGGAACGGTGGGGCTGGGTGAGCCGGGGCATTGATCTCTTGCGGTCGCGGGGTATCCCGCTCAATCCGAAGGCGGCCAGCCTCTACTTC
>CAYSPN010000605.1:0-1955 GCA_964432895.1 uncultured Candidatus Kuenenia sp. | reverse complement strand
GGCATCACGCCGTGGCGCGATGAAGCGGATGTCGTAGACCTGCCACTGGCCCGTGGGGAGGCTGGCATTCACGATCGGCTTGCCGAATCGGTAGAGGCTGCCCTCGTCCTGATCCGTCGGGGGTTGCACGCCGAACGAGTCGTAGATCTGCATCTCGTAGTGGCCGTGCAGGTAGAGGCCGCTGTTGCCCTTGGCCACGGGAGACGTCATGAACTCGGCGTGGATGTCGGCGTCACGGAACAGCATCGTGGAGACGATGTGATTGGCATGCTTCTCGGTCGTGGTGACAACGAGCGCGCCGTCATCGACCTTCCAGTCGATCGGCCCGCCGCCCATGCCAACGAACGCTGACAGATCGGTGGTCGCATTCACCTGCTCCGGCACCAGCACGATCGCGCCGGCCGGCGGCTGCACCGGCAGGGGCGACTGCACAGGGTGAAAGGCGGGATAGCCGTCGGCCATCGGCGGCGTCTGATTGCGGAGCGTGCGGTCGGCGACGTCGGCGAATCGCTCCCAGTCGTAGGCGATCAACTCATGCCGACCAGTCCGTACGTAGGAGGTGATCGATTCGCCGACCGGCTTGTCGGCCGCGGGATAGTCCTTCGTACCCAGGCCGGTGAGCCCAAAGAGCTTCCATACGGGCTCGGCAGCGACGCATGACAGAAATTCTCCACGAGGGTCGGCCCAGCGATCCTCCACGGCGCTGGCCACCACGAGCGGCCGGGGGGCCACCATCGCCAGCAGCGTGTGCTGGTCGCAGGGCAGATCCGTTTCCCGGTCGGCATAGGTGGCGAACGCGGGGCAGAACCAGTGCGGAAAACGCTTCGTGATCACGTCCAAAGTCTCGCCGAAGTTGCGGCGAGAGAGGGCCGCGCCGCCGCAGCCCGATTCGTTCGAGACCACCATGGCAAACCGCTCGTCGCAGGCACCAGCCCAGAGTGCCGTCTTGCCCAGCCGAGAGTGGCCGACCACGATCACCTGACTGGGATCGACCTCCGGCAGCGTTACGAGCCAGTCGAGGATGCGGGAGAGTTGCCAGGCCCACGTGGCGATGGCGCCGGGCTCGTCCGGCGGCAGGGTGCCTTCGACAGGACGGCCGAGTGATTTGAGGGCGCTTGCCGGGCGGCCATCGGCCTTGTCGGGAAACACATCCCCGCAGTAGGCGGTGGCCATGCCGTAGCCGCGTGCCAGCATCGCTTCAACGGCCCACCGCTGGCCGCTCGTGCCCCGCGAGGCCTCAGTGGCGCGGTGGTCGACGATTGCGGCGGCCTTGTCGTCGGGCATCCAGGCGGTCGAGAGCCGGATGGCAGGATCGGCGTGCTCGGCATGATTGCCGCGGAAGTTGAGCGTGAGCAAGACGGGCACCCGGTGGGCTGTGTTGGATGGCGCGTTCTTGGGCACAGCTTTGGGGAGATACAGCAGCACCTCGGTGGTCGGTGCGTCGGCGGCCGTGCCCAGTTTGAGCGTTGCCTGGAGTCGCACCGCCGCGACGTCGCCGGGCAGCCTGACATTCACTCGTGCCACATCACCCACCACCGTCACCGGCACCGCGGGCAAACGCCGGCCGTAGACGAACTTTTCCAGGAGTTCGAACTGATGCGGCCGCGCGGTCTTCTTCCAGGCCTCGGCCGAGGAGACCGGCTTGCCATCCGACCCGGCCAGTACGTCAGGCAGCGTGTAGTGGCGGACGGCGGCCTCGTCGTAGTTGGGCTCGGCGGCGTGGAGGGAGTGTGCGAGAGGAAGCATCATCGACCCAGCCATGCCAACGATTCCTGCCAGAACTGTTGAACGAAAGAAAGCATGCATGGTGGAGTGTTGCCGATGAAGAGGTAACTGCAGCGGTGAATTCTGTTGATCGTCAGCCGACCCGCTCGAGCTTCGTGACGCGACCCGTGGCCACCCACTCCGCCACGAAGATGTCGCCCGAGGGCGTGAAGCAGGCGTCGTGCGGGTGC
>CAYSPN010000604.1:0-7724 GCA_964432895.1 uncultured Candidatus Kuenenia sp. | reverse complement strand
CTCGCCGGCCAGAAACGCCCGCAGATCGGCGGCCAGTTCCGCCGCGGATCCGTAGCGGAGGTCCTGCGGCTTCTGCAGCGACTTCAGCGCGATCATCTCGAGATCGCGGTCCACCTGCCGGTCGATCGATCGCGGCACGGGTGGGTCCGACTCGAGCACTGCCAGAAGCGTGTCCATTGGGCTCGAGGCCTGAAAAGGAGGCCGGCCGGTGAGCATCTGGTAGAGGATCGCGCCCAGACTCCAGACATCGCTCGTCGGTCCGACATCGCCGCGGCTCCCGGCCGCCTGCTCGGGCGACATGTAGCAGGGCGTGCCAAGGATGGCGCCGGTGTGGGTCACCGACTCGTCCGCCTCCAGCCGCTTGGCCAGTCCGAAGTCGGAGACATGTGGCTCGCCACCGCCATCGATGAGGATATTCGAGGGCTTCAGGTCGCGATGGAGCACACCCCGCGCATGGGCCACCTGCACGGCGTCGGCCACCTTTGCCAGCAGGGCCGCGGCCTCGCGGGCAGGCAGCGGGCCCTGCCGCAGCCGCTTGGCAAGCGTCGTGCCCTCCACGAACTGCATGCTGTAGAAAGGATGACCATCGCACTCGCCCACTTCGAAGACCGAGACGATCCCCGGATGGTCGAGCTGCGCCGCGGCCTCAGCCTCGCTTCGAAATCGCGACAGATCGGCGGGGGTCGCCAGATCCCGTCGCAGGAGCATCTTGATCGCGACTGTGCGGCCCAGGCTTTTCTGGACTGCCCGATAGACCACGCCCATGCCGCCGCGTCCGATCTCCTCGAGCAGTTCATAGTCGCCGAAGACGGCTGGGAGCGGCGTGACGCCCGGCAGCATGCCGGTGACTGCCGTCGGCCACGAAGCGTGTGGTGATGCCCCGCTGTCGCTGCCGGCCTCGCGGCTATCGCGAGCGAAGATCGTCGACTGCTCGGCGACCGCGTCGGTTACCATCATGGCCGCGAACAGCTCCCGGAGCTGACCGGCGAGCCGCGGGTGGTCGGCGGCCAGCTGTTCGAGCGTTGCCTGAGCCGCGGGTCCTCGGAGTTCGGAAAGCTCGTCGACCAACGTCGCCAGCAGCTCCTCGTCGTCGGGAGGGAGCGGCGTATCGACGGCGCGAATACGGAATGCGGTGGTGGGGGTCATGCCGAGCCTCTCCGTCATGATAGGCACTCGCCCCGGGCGGGGAGCCCGGCTGCAACGGATCGGTCAGGTTTGTGCTCTGGCCTGCTCGATGGCCAGCGAATCAAAGCCGCCGTCAAGGAGGACTCGCAGCCGCCGCATCGCCCTGAGATACCGCATTCCAGCGGCGGGCTTCGACAGCCCAAGCGTGTCGGCGGCCTCCGCCGTGGAGAGGTGCTCGAAGTGCCGCAGTAGCACGATCTTCCGGTCGTCCTCGTCGAGTTGCTCCACCGCCGCGGCAAACCGCCGCTCCAGTTCGTGCCAGGTCGCCGCCGCGGCAGGAGTGAGCTCCCGGTCTGCCAGTTGGCCCATCAGGTCAGCCTGCGAATGATCCTGCCCTGCAGGCACGGTCAGTGACACCTCACGGTCGAGGCTGCGATTGGAGGCGACGCGATGCCGGCGATGGGCATCGATGAGGCGATCGCGGGCCATGTGTCGCAGCCAGAGCTGGAACGGCATCGTGGGATTGGCCAGATAGTCGCCGAGGCGACGGTTGGCCTCGATCATCACGTCCTGCACGATGTCGCTGGCGTCCACCCGCCGTTGCACGACCCGATCCATCCGCTGATCGATCATCCGGCGGATCGCCGCGCGATGGCGTTCGAGGAGCCCGTTGATCGCCGCGCCGTCTCCCTGCCGCACGCGGTCGAGCAGCACCAGCGTCGGCTGCGGATCGGATGGAGCCGCGTTCGCGGGGGCGGTGGGTCCTGCGACCGTGCCGTTTGTGTCGGACGGGCTGTTTGTGCGGTTGGTTCGGGCCATTGCGGGTGCCGTGGAAGACTGTCGTGCAGCATTCCATCGTACCAAGGTGTCGCCTGGGAATGTCGTGGAGGCCGCGGATGCCGGTTGCCCGGGGTTTCCGTGGCTGCTTCGGTAGGGGGAAAAATTCGCAGCCGGAAAGGCCACGATTTTTTGACCGCCTTCTAAACGTGATCCATAATCGCGAGCGGTCAACGGAGAGACCGCATCCCTGCCGCGCCGGAATGCGGCCTTGCGAACGGATTGCCGTCAGTGACCGTCGTCACCCCCTCGACGTGTGGCCATGCCCGGGTTCGCCCGGACGATACCCGGGTCTGCCCGGGCCGTCCCTGCACCCGCCAGAGCCGTTTTCGCGCGGCCCGCTTTTCGCCCCTCGTTGTCTCGCACCTGTTGGTGGTGATCGGACTGGTGCTTGTGGGCGGCGACGCCCTGGCGGTCGAGTCCGCAGCCCGCAGTGCCCCTGAGGGGGTTCTCGCGCCGGAACTGGCTGGAGCCCAGGACGACCTCGTGGTTCGTTCCACCATGCTCGAACGCCAGCAGCGATGGGCCGATGTGGTGTCGCTCTGCGAGACGGCGGCCCGCAAGGGGGCCCTCGCCCCTGAACTGCAGCAGCGATATGACCTGGCCAAGATCCATTGCGATCTGGCCCGGCGACACTGCGAACATGCCTTCCGCTCGCAGTTGGGCAAGCTCGCCGAGACCGACGCCCGCCGGCTCTACGCGGAGGTTCTCGGACGCATCGGCTCGCATCACGTGGAGGCTCCGCAATTCGCCCGGCTCGTCTCGCGAGGCTGCCTGACGATGGACGTGGCGATCGACGATCCGACATTCGTGTCGCTCTATGCTCCTCAGGCCACTCCGGAGCGTCGGGTGCTCTATCGGGATCAGGTGGCGCGGATCACCGCGGGCCGAAGCATCACCTCGCCGGTCGAGGCGGAGACGTTGGCCGCCTGGGTGGCGCGGGCCGGTCACGCGACGCTGGGAATCCCACCGGCCGTGACGCTGATGGAGATGACCGCCGCCGCGGTCGGCGGCCTCGACGAGTATTCGGCCTTCCTCACCAACGGCCAGCTCGACGATCTCTACGCCCAGATCGAGGGCAACTTCGTGGGCCTCGGCGTGGAACTGAAGAGTGCTGACGACGGGCTGCTGGTGGTGCACGTGATTCCCGCGAGCCCGGCTGAGCGGGCGGGGATTCGGGCCGGTGATCATCTGGTGGCCGTGGGCGGCCGTGCTCTCGGCGGCATGAATGTCGATGAGGCGGCCCAGCTGCTTCAGGGCCCCGAAGGTTCGGTCGTGACACTTGCCGTGCTGCGGGTCCCCGCCCCGGCCCGGGCCGTCACGGTGCGTCGCGAGCATGTCGAGGTGCCGAGCATCGAGAACGTGCGGATGCTCGATCCGGCGACAGGCGTCGGCTATCTGAAGATCTCCTCCTTTCAGAAGACCACCGCCGCCGACCTTGAAGCTGCTCTCCGCCGGCTCGATGTCGCTGGCATGCGGTCGCTGGTCGTTGATCTGCGGGGCAATCCAGGGGGGCTGTTGTCGTCGGCGGTCGATGTGTCCGACCTGTTCCTCGAGCGGGGACTGGTCGTGGCCACCCGCGGCCGCAGCCCCGAGGAGGATTTCAACTACTCGGCCAGCCGTCCTGGCACATGGCGGATGCCGCTGGTCGTGGTGATCGATGGCGAGTCGGCCAGTTCGAGCGAGATTTTTGCCGGGGCCATGCGGGACCATGGCCGGGCCACGATCGTCGGCACCCGCAGCTATGGAAAGGGGTCTATCCAGGGCATTTTCCCGCTGGAAGTGGGTGGCGTCGGCATGCGGCTGACAACCGCGAAGTTCTTCTCGCCGAAGGGCCTGCCGTATAGCCGCGTGGGGGTCGAGCCCGACCTGCAGGTGCAGTCGGTAGCCCGGCCCGCCGCAGGCGTGTTTGTGGCACAGGCGGGCGACCCGTTCCTCGACGCGGCGCTCGAGGTGGCCCGGCGGTCGGTGGCCGCCCGACCCGTGGCAAAGCCCGTGGGCCGTACCACTGCCGCGAGGTAGCCGCCGAGGCGCCTATGTCGGGCGGGGCTACTTGAACTGGCCCGCTCGCGCCGCTAGTCTGCCAACGTTTGTTGAAAATCAGCGGGCCGCGGGTTTCTTCTTCTGGCGGCGGTTCGCTTGGTTTCCAGATTGGGTTTCTGATTGGTTTTTACCACCATCCCACCTTTCTGCGCGCGATCGGTGCGCAGTCTTCAAGAAGAAGGATCACGTCATGACCAGTGCCCGTGCCAACGCCATCTCGGCCATCAACAGCTACAAGCCCAATGGTCAGTCGTGGAATTTCCGCGAGACGCCCACGAGCGAGATCTTCGGCGCCAACGTGTTCGGCGACGCCGCGATGAAGGATCGGCTGCCGAAGAGCGTCTACAAGGCACTTCAGGCCACCATCAAGCAGGGCAAGCCGCTCGATCCGGGCATCGCCGACGCGGTGGCACTGGCGATGAAGGACTGGGCGATCGAGAAGGGCGCCACCCACTATGCCCACGTGTTCTACCCGCTCACGGGCATCACCGCCGAGAAGCACGATAGCTTCCTCTCCCCGACCGGCGACGGCCATGCGATGGCGGAGTTTTCGGGCAAGGAACTGATTCAGGGTGAGCCGGACGCCTCGAGTTTCCCGTCCGGCGGCCTCCGCGCCACCTTCGAAGCCCGCGGGTACACCGCGTGGGATCCGACCAGCCCGGCCTACATCCTCGACAATCCCAACGGCACCACGCTCTGCATCCCGACCGCCTTCTGTTCGTGGACGGGCGAGGCGCTCGACAAGAAGACGCCGCTCTTGCGGTCGATGCAGGCCGTCGACAAGCAGGCTCGCCGCGTGCTCGCGGTCCTGGGCCACAAAGACGTCGGCCAGATAACGGCGTCGGCCGGCCCGGAGCAGGAATACTTCCTCATTGACCGGAATTTCTTCTTTGCCCGGCCCGACCTCGTGGTCACCGGCAGGACGCTCTTCGGCGCCAGGCCGCCGAAGGGTCAGGAGTTCGAGGACCAGTATTTCGGAGCGATCCCAGAGCGGGTGCTCGCCTGCATGCTCGAAGGCGAGCGAGAGCTGTTCAAGCTTGGCGTGCCGGTGAAGACGCGGCACAACGAAGTCGCGCCGTCGCAGTACGAGATCGCGCCGATCTATGAAAATGCCAACATTGCCACCGATCATCAGCAGACGATCATGCAGACGCTGACGCGGGTGGCACAGAAGTACGGCATGGCCTGCCTGCTGCATGAGAAGCCCTTCGCGGGCATCAATGGCTCGGGCAAGCACGTCAACTGGTCGATCGGCTGCAAGCTCGGCAACCTGCTCGAGCCGGGCGAGACGCCCCATGCCAACATGCAGTTCCTCGTGTTCTGTGCGGCGGTGATCCGGGCCGTCCATATGCACGGCGACCTGCTGCGGTCGGTCGTGGCCGCCAGCGGCAACGACCATCGCCTGGGCGCCAATGAGGCCCCGCCGGCGATCATCTCGATCTTCCTCGGCGACCAGCTCTCCGATGTCTTCGAGCAGATCGAGAAGGGGAAGGCCACCAGCAGCAAGTCGAGCGGCACGCTCTCGGTGGGTGTCGATACGCTGCCCCCGCTGCCGAAGCACGCCGGCGACCGTAACCGCACGAGCCCGTTTGCCTTCACGGGCAACAAGTTCGAGTTCCGCGCGGTCGGGTCCAGTCAATCGATCGCCGGGCCGCTTGTGGCCCTCAACACGATCGTGGCTGAGAGCCTCGATTACATCGCCAACGAACTGGAGAAGGCGACGGGCGGCGATGCCTCCAAGCTCAGCGGTGCGATCGAGAAACTGCTCCAGAAGATCATTGCCGAACACAAGGCGGTGATCTTCAACGGCAATGGCTACTCGGCGGAGTGGCAGGAAGAGGCGAAGCGTCGCGGGCTGCCCAACCTGAAGGCGACGCCCGAGGCGCTGGACGTGCTCGTGTTGCCGAAGAACATCGCCCTCTTCGAGAAGTACGGCGTGCTTTCGGAGCGGGAGATGCGGAGCCGCTACGAGATCTATCTGGAACGCTACTGCAAGGACATCAATGCCGAGGCGAACTCGGCGGTGCAGATCGCCAAGACGATGATCCTGCCCGCCGGCTACCGCTACCAGGGCGAACTGGTCGACACCGCCTCGAAGCTCAAGAGCCTTGGGCAGACGGTGCACATGGGCACGCTCGACAAGCTCACGAAGCTGGTCGGCACCTTCGAGCAGCGGATCGAGGCCTTGGAGAGTGCAATGGCGCACTCTGGCCACGATCTCCGCGATGAAGTCAAGCACTTCCATGACGATGTGATCCCGGCGATGGTGTCGCTGCGGGAGACGGCAGACCAGATCGAGACGATCCTTCCGGACGATCTCTGGCCGCTGCCGACCTACCGCGAGATGCTGTTCATCAAGTGACGCATCAGGAACCGTCCCACGCCGACCTTGCCGCCGCAGTCGCCGCCGAATGCGAGCGACTGGGGCTTTCCATGTCACCCGAAGCCGTGCCGAGGCTCGCCGCGTATGCGGCGAGCCTCTGGTCTTGGAATGAACGGCTGAACCTCACCCGGCACACCGACGTGGAGAAATTCGTCTCCCGCGACGTGGCCGATGCCGTGGCGATCGCCCCGCACCTCGCGGCGGGCGAGCACGTGCTTGACGTCGGCACCGGCGGGGGCGTGCCTGGCGTGCTTCTGGCGATCCTGCGGCCCGATCTGCGGGTCGAACTCTGCGACAGTGTGGGCAAACGTGCCCGGGCCGTGCGGGAGATTGTCGCGGAGATCGGTCTGACGATTCCGGTGCACGAGGGGGCCGCGCAGCCGCTGGTCGCCGCCGCGGCGGAGGCGGGTGACAGGGGCGGCAGGCCGGGACGGTTTGATGTGCTCGTGGTGCGGGCAGTGGCGCCGCTCTTGAAACTCCTCGGCTGGTTCGAGCCGCTGTGCGATGCCTATGGCCGGATGCTCGTCGTGAAGGGGCCGCGGTGGGAGGAGGAGAAGGGCGAGGCCCGGCACCGTGGCTTCGTGAAGAAGGTGGTGGTACGGCGGATCGCGGCCTGGCCGATCCGCGGCAGCGACAACGAGAGCGTGCTGTTGGAAATCAAGCGCCGCGAGCCGGCGTAGCCGTGGGGCGCGTTTTGAACATGCTCGGTTTGGATGAAACAAGTGCTGACGGGCCGCATTGGTTCGCCGGCTACGGCATGCTCGTCGCCGGCGGATTTTGACGTCGCATGCTCCACGGGCATGGTGCGTCAACTCGCGCAGTCAAAATGCACCGGCTCCTGCGCGTGCCTCCGACCGGCTCCTCAGCATCTGGGTCGGGGAGCCTGACCTCCCATGTTGCATGGCAGGATGCCATGCGCAGCACCAGCAAACTGCGTTTGCCAAGCGAAAATGGCAGGATGCCATGTTTCGCGTGAAGCCAGCGCCCTACAGGTTCATGCCGAGGAAGCCGCCGCTGGCGTCGCTGACGGCCTGCTCGCGGGCCAGTCGCTCTTCGGCGCGGGCCAGGTCGCCCGCGGCGATGTAGCGGTCGAACTCCACCTCGATCGCATGCTTCGCCGACAAGGTCAGCCATTGCACTGCCGGCTGCGTGAGCCAATCGCAGGTTTCTTTGTCGAGCCTGATGGTGAGATCGCTGCCGACGGTCTTCGTGTCGGCCTCGTCGGTGAGCACGGTGCCCTCGACCGTAAATCGCACCCACCCCACGTCGGCATCGTTTGTAAACTGAAACGTGCAGGTGCCGTTCGTGAGGTAGTAGGTGTTGCGCGTGCCGTGCT
>CAYSPN010000603.1:0-2611 GCA_964432895.1 uncultured Candidatus Kuenenia sp. | reverse complement strand
TCCACGCACCGCCACAGCTCCTGCCGGATCCGTGAGAGCAACTGGTAGAGGGCTCCCTCCGTCCGCCCCATTCGCCGGGCGAGTTCCTTTTGCGACGTACCCGGCGTGTAGGCCGCGATGGCGAGTTCGCGTCTCGCTTCGGGCAGCTTTTCGAAGCATGACTCAAGGGCCAAAAGCCGCCGTTCGTGCAGCGGCATCTCGGCGGCTGCCTCGTCGGCGAGGGCCTCGATCACTGCCTCATCGAGCAGGATCCGGTTGCGGGCATGGGCCCGGCGATACTTGAGGATCTCGTAGCGGGCGATCAGGCAGGCCCAAGGGGCGAACCGGCCACGATCATCCAGATCGCCGAACTTCCGCCAGGCGACGAGGCTCACCTCCTGCATCACCTCGTCGACATCCTGCAGCCGCGGCAGACACGACCGCACGAACGCCCGCAGCTCCGGCTCACACCGGGTGAAGAGCCGCAAAAAGGCTTCGTGGAGTTCATCCGCCATGGGATCACCGAGAAAAGACCGACGTCCAGAGCCTGGCAGGGAGGAGTTCCACGCTATCACTCCCGGGGGCCCGGAAAACTCACGCGGCCAAAAAGAACGGACTGTGCCGCGAAAAAACGGTCGACCGTGCAACGAAGACTCCTGCGGCCAATCTCAGCGCGATCGACACCAAACAACATTGAAAAGCGACGAGCAGCTTGACGCATGCACAACACGCATGCAGAATGCAGGCACGTTATGACTCAACTCACAGTTCGTAATATCCCCGCAGAAGTCGATGCAAAGCTGCGGTCGCTGGCCGAGCAATCCGGGCTGAGCCTCAATCAGACCGTGATCCGCCTGCTCGAGACCGCGACGGGCCAAAGGCCCCATGCGCCGAGGCGGGATCTCTCGCAGATCACGGCCCGATGGACCGCCCACGAGGCCGCAGACTTCGATCGCGCCACGGCGCCGTTTGAGTCGGTCGACGAGGAGGTATGGCGGTGAGCCGCCTCTGCCTCGATACCACGGCCTACAGCCGGTTGATGCGCGGACAGCCAAAACTCCAGGAGCGGCTCGAGTCGGCGGATGAAATTCTCGTACCTGTCACCGTGCTTGGAGAGTTGTATGCCGGATTCCAAGGAGGACATCGGCTCTCGGAAAACCTCGCGTTGCTCGCCGCGTTTCGCAGCCAGCCAGGCGTCGTGGTCGTCGCTGTTACCGACAACGTCGCGGAGCGGTACGCGGCGATCGTGACGTCGCTCAAGCGACAGGGCACACCCATTCCGACGAATGACATCTGGATCGCAGCGACCGCGCTCGAAAATGGCGGTCGCATCGTCGCGTACGACAGCCATTTCGAAGCCGTTGCCGGTTTGATCGTGGAAGCGCCGTAGCCGCGTCGGGCCGCATAGCGTCAAACCATCACGATTTCGGTCGCTGACCGCGGGAATCGCGGCAGCGGTCGCTGCAGTAGCGGACCTCGTCCCAGCAGGCCGCCCACTTCCGACGCCAGGTAAACTCCCGGCCGCACGTCGCGCAGACCTTCACGGGCTTCGGCTGCCCGGCCTTGCGCCCCGCGGCCTGCGGGCGGGACCGTTTCGCAGTCATGCCCCGGCCGCGCCTGGCGAGCCGGCCACGCGGCCCAGCCCACCGTGCGGAGACTGCGGCTGAAGCGGCCCCTGCGGCATCGCGAGCACACGGATCGCCTCGACGAGCATCACGGCGGCAAGCGACAGGAGCACCAGGCCCGCCCATGGCACCGGATCGGCCGGCAGCACGAAGCCGTTGGCATTCCGGAATTTCGGGAGCGTCATGCTGGCCAGAGCCCACGTGCTCATCACATACATGAACACCGTCGGCACGCCCGTCACCAGCCAGACCCATGCCTCCCGCCGAGTCCGCCAGAGCCAGACCGTCACACCCAGGAGCGTGAGCGCCGCCAGCAGCTGATTGCTCGCCCCGAACAGACTCCAGAACGTCTTCCAGACCGGCACCGCGTTGCCGTTGGCATCGACGTGTGGCCGCAGGAGAAACACGAGCGGCACGCCTGCCGTCAGCGCCGTGCCCAGCCAGCCGCCGGCTTTTCCTGAAAGCCCGGTGAGCTCCTGGATGATGTATCGCCCCAGCCGCGTGCAGACGTCGAGCGTGTCGTAAACAAAGGTCGTGAACGCCATCAGCGCAAACGACACGCCGATCGTCGCGGGCACGCCGAGGATCTCCAGAAACCGTCCCATGCCCAGGGCGTAGATGAAATTCGGTGGCTGGTTGGCGAGCTTCGAGTCGCCGGCGAGCACCATCACGCAGGCCAGGCTCACGATCGCCACCATCGCCTCCAAGAGCATCGTGCCGTAACCGATCGGCCTCGCGTCGGTCTCCTTGCGGAGCTGCTTGCTCGTCGTGCCCGACGCGATGAGGGAATGAAAGCCGGAGCAGGCGCCGCAGGCGATCGTGATGAAAAGCATCGGAATGAGATTGCCCGCCTTCGCAGTCTGCCAGCTCGTGAAGGCCGGGTAACGGATCGCGGAATCACCCGCCACGAGCCGGTCGCTGGCGATGAGCCCGATCGCCGCGCCAGCCAGTGCCACGTAGAGAAAACATCCACCCAGGTGCCCGCGGGGCTGAAGCAGGAGCCACAT
>CAYSPN010000602.1:0-2216 GCA_964432895.1 uncultured Candidatus Kuenenia sp. | reverse complement strand
GCCGGGGACGAACTCCCAAGAGAACTCGGTCACGGACCAACCAGCAACCCGTGCGAGTGCGATCGTCGCGTCTGACCCGAAGTCGCCCGTGAGGCAGATTCCCCAGACGGGCCACGGCCATGCATTGCGGACCGACACCGTTGCCCGGGCCGACTCCCCCGCTGAGACGCGGCGATCATGGAAGCGGAGCCGGGCGGTGAGACCGCGGATCGAGATCGAGGGCCAACCGTAGCCCAGCGCGATCACGCCCAGGATCGCCACGGCGGAAATCAACGCCACGGGATTGACGAACACCGCGCAGGCGATTGCCGCGACGCAAGCGACTGCAAGCGTGGCAATCGGCTTCTTGACCCAGTAGCACCAGACGTTGGCCGCTGGGCAGAGATCGTATGTCGCTGCCCACCCCAAGAATTTCCAGAGCGATCGCATGGTCCCGCTCCCAATGCATTTTGTGCAACTCTATTGCAACCGCAAGTATATTGCACAAAGCAACGAGGGCTGCAAGTCCCCGGTATCGCGTAGAAAAAGGCGGGCAACCAGCGGATTTCCAAGAGCCGACAGCCCAGCCTCTCCAGTTCAGCCCCGAAGGCCCGGCCCTGGTCCCTGGCACTACACCAATCGCGGGAGCATCCGGTCGGCCTCGTGGAGCACGGTGACGCTATCGGCACGGTGCGCAAGCCGTTCCACGACCTCGGGCGTCGCGGCGAAGCCGAGTTCCAACTCCTCGACCGTGGCCTCCTCGAGATCGGAGAGGAGCACGAGCCGCCGGTCGCCGAGGGCGCGGGCGAAGAACCGCGTCTGAAACGCGTCGGTGATGAGTGCTTGATCGCCGGTGCGCACCGCCTCCCGGACGAGCGCGTCGAGCGGCGCTCCCTCCCGCCACCGCGAGAAGATCACGCCCGGCCGCTCGGCCAGCCGGCTCGCAACGCAGATCGTGCCACTCGGGTGCGTCACACGGGCCGCGGCGGCCACGGCCCGCAGGAGCATCGCGGTCCCTCCCGCAGGATTCGAGAGCGATGCGACCGTGAGCATGGCTGCGGCCGGCACCTCGGGCCGCCAGCCCGCAGCCAGCTTCCTCGCCCGCCGAGCCGCGGCGTCGGGCAGCCCAAAGGCCGCCGCAGAGAGCGTGTCACCGCGGCCGCCGACGAGCCGCAGGGTCGCGCAGACGCCCAACTGCCAGGTGGCCTCGTGATTGCTGACCATCCACGCGTCGACCGCCCTCCGGCCTCGTTTGGCAAGCGAACACACGAGTTCCTCGCGACAGGACCGCCGTGAGAACGTCGGCCAGAGTTCGCCCTCGAACGACCGCCCACCGAAGGCAGCATCCCAGCCCCATTGGCCGATGCTCACGACGACATCGGCGTCCACAAGCGCCCGCGCCAGATGGATCGGCCGGCCCGCCTCATCGGCGGCCATGTAGGAAGTCTGCGGCTCGACCGCTGGATCGAACGCCGTCGCGCTGCCGATCTCGGATATGCCCGTCGCCCATTGTGGCCCGGCACCACCCAGCAGCTCGAGCGACGGGCCACGCAGCACGGTGATGTCGGCCGGTTCTACCCCTGCGGCGACCAGCCGTGTGGCTACTGCGGCCACGACCTCGGTCGCCTGCGGCACGTCACCAGCCAACCCGATGGCAACCCTGTCGCCCGGAACCACGTGCGACTCAAGCGGCGGCCCCGACTTGGTCGCGCTGCATGCTGCCGTGACGAGCGTCCGGGCGGACTCGCCAGCCACACCCACCGGCCCGCGGCAGTCGGCCACGAGCGCGTCGTCGTCGACCTCCAGCAGCAGCGGCTCGTCGGCACCGTAATCGAGCGTAATGCATTTCACCGTCGGAACACCTTTCGCACTAATGTACCCGCTGCCGCACCCTGCGGACGAGGGCGGGTGGTGCTCTGGCCGCGGCAGCGACGTTTCAGCCATGATGAGCGAATGAACACCACATTTGGATCCCTGTCGTGGCGCCTCGCCTCCCTCGCCGCTGTCCTCGCGACGATGTCGCTCACCGGCTGCAACGCCGACCCCCGCAGCCTGCTCGACGAGATGAGCCGCACATACCGCAAGGCACAGGCTTACTCCGACAACGCCCGCGTCCGCATCCGCTATACCCGCGAAGGGACCGAGGTGGATCAGTCGATCCCGTTCCGCGTGGCCTTCGATCGGCCCGACCGGCTGCGGATCGACTGCTACGACGCGCGGATCGCCGCCGATGGCAC
>CAYSPN010000601.1:0-4153 GCA_964432895.1 uncultured Candidatus Kuenenia sp. | reverse complement strand
CCTGGGAAGCCCGCGACTGCTCCGCCCACCGCGGGTCGGCCAGCCGGCAGGCCACCGCGCAGGCAAGCGAGATCGCCCCGCCTGCATCGCCGCCAGCCAGCCACTCCACCAGGCTGCCGCGTCGCACGCCACCTGCCGGCAACAGACGGTCGAGCGATGGAAAACCGGTTGCCACCGTCTCCAATCCCTCGAAATACCGGCCCAAACCATCCAAGACGCGGGTCACCATACGGTCGCCTCCAACGATTTATGTACGCCCGTATACTATACGCCTGTTCCGCATTCGTCAAGAACCACCACGCCCACGGGCCATGGATGGCTTTTTCCACCGCCAGCTAGAATCGATGGCATGACGCCGCCCTTGCACAGCCGTTTCCCACGCTACCTGTCGCTTCTGCTGATCCTGTGCGGAGTGCCAGCCGCCGACGCTGCCGACTTCCCGAAGGACTTCGCCGCCTTCCAGACTGAGCTTTCCCCGGCGATCTCCGCGAAGCTCGATGCCACCGCCAAGCACTACCGGCAGATCGAGCCATCGCTCTTCCACCTCTGCCTCGACCATGCCGATCGGCTCGCGACGCTCTCCGATGACGAGCGGCTCGACGCAATCGTGAAGCTGGCGAAACTTATCGACCGGAAGCGCGAGGCGACGGGCGAACTCGTCGTCATCGGCGCCGACCGCACCATGATCGGCCTGCTCGATCCGGCCCGCGGCCTCGAGCCGAAGGAGATCACGACGATCGCCGCGGGCTACGGGGCGAAGCCGACTGTCTTCAAGCAGGACACCGCCACTCAGTCGATCCGCGAGGTTGCGGACGAGTTTCTCGCCGCCGTGGGCAAGGCTGCCGCTGACGGCGTGCCCACGTCCGTCGTTGTCCTCGGCCACGGCTCTCCCGAGGAGATCCAGAGCTATTCGATTCCCTTTGGCAGGCTGGCCGACGCGCTCATCGATGGTGCCGGCACCACAACTGGCAAACCGGTCGATCTCGCCCACCTCGCACTCATCTGCGACGACTGCTACAGCGCCGACTTCCTGATCAATCTGGGCACCACGATCGAGACGCGGTGCCGAGACCGCAGTCTCTCGCTCCACTCACTCCCGATCATGATCGCCGGCACCAACCGCAACCGCGTGGGCCACGCCGACTTCGGTGAGAAGTTCGTGCCTCACTTCTGGAAGGACGTCATCGAACTATTCTACGTGCGTCGGCCACGTCCTGATGCGGTCACGCTTCGCGACTTCTTCGAAAACGTCGACAACATGATGTATGGCTACGGCCGCGCACCGATCGTGCAGGGCGCGCAGGTGACCGGCTACCGGCTCATCGATCCGACGCTCTGCCAGGACCCCGTCTTCTTCGTGCCACTCTCCGAAGCCGATCTCGTCGAACTCCGCACGATTCTCGGCCTCCCGGCCGACACGCCGCTCCCGCGATTTCTCGACATCGGGTGATTCCTGTGTTCGCACCAGGAATCACCCGGCTCACGCCGGGGGCTTTTATTTCAGCAACGCGCATCACGCCATGGGCAGCCTCGTGTGCACACCGCCAATCACCACCGTCGCCACACGTCCAGAATCGCTGCCTGGAAACCCTATCTTCGTTGGAAGCGTGTGCATCGGACGCGAGGCCTATTCAACCCCGGCCGTTGTCGGTTTGCCTGGCCCTGACTAGACTTCAGGGGTCAGGAGAGAGTCGAAAGACCGCCGAAGGCCGAACGCTCAGGCAAAAGTACTGACTATCGCACTGTTGGAGAGTGACTCAGGGCCCCAAAGCCCCCGGGTCCACCGAAGGGGCAAACCGTGGGCGAGGCCCGCGGCGAATCTCTCAGGTCCAAGGACAACAGGGTTCCCGGTGGAGGCACGTCGCTCTACCGGCCAAGACCACCCAACCTTGGAGCCCTTTCATGTCCCTTTCTCACTCCGCGCAGCGATCCGCCATCCCGCTGGCCTCCTTGGAAAACGCCGCCGAGTTCCGTGCCCGGCACATCGGGCTCGATGCCGCCGACGAGCGGCACATGCTCGACGCGATCGGCGAGGCCTCGTGCCAGTCGCTCATCACGGGGATCGTGCCCGCGAGCATCGCCCGCCGCGAGGCCATGGAGCTTCCGGCCCCCGTCTCCGAAGCGAACGCCCTGGCGGAACTGAAGGCCATCGCATCCCGAAACCGGTTACTCAAGAGCTTCATCGGCCAGGGCTACCACGGCACCCACACGCCCGGCGTGATCCTGCGCAACATCCTGGAAAACCCTGCCTGGTACACCGCCTACACGCCCTATCAGGCCGAGATCAGCCAGGGCCGCATGGAGGCGATCGTCAACTTCCAGACGATGGTCTGCGAGCTCACCGGCATGCCGATCGCGAATGCGTCGCTGCTCGACGAGGCCACCGCCGCGGCAGAGGCCATGACGCTCGCACGGCGGACGTCCACCAGCACGAGCAAGGTTTTCCTGGCGGATGGCCGCTGCCATCCGCAGACGCTCGAAGTGCTGCAGACGCGGGCCCGGCCGCTGGGCATCGAGATCCAGATCGGCAGCGTCAGCGACATGATCGAACGCGACGACTGCTTCGGCGCACTGGTTCAGTATCCCGCGACCGATGGCGAGGTGGTCGATTGGCGAGGCCTCGCCGAGCGGGTCCACGCGAAACAGGCCGTGCTCTGCGTGGTGGCCGATCTTTTGGCCCTCACGTTGCTCATGCCGCCGGGCGAGTGGGGGGCCGACATCGTGGCCGGCACCACGCAGCGGTTCGGCATGCCAATGGGCTGCGGCGGCCCGCACGCCGCCTTTTTTGCCTGCCGCGACGCTTTCAAGCGTTCGATGCCGGGCCGCCTCGTGGGCGTGAGCATCGATGCGGAAGGACGGCCTGCCTATCGACTCGCCCTGCAGACCCGCGAGCAACACATCCGCCGCGAGAAGGCCACCTCCAACATCTGCACGGCCCAGGTCCTGCCCGCGGTGGTGGCGAGCATGTTCGCCGTCTATCACGGCCCGGCAGGACTCACGCGGATCGCCCAACGCATCGCGGCCTACACGGCGGTGCTCGCCGACGCGATCAAGCGACTGGGCGTGCGGGTCAGGCATGCGCACGCCTTCGACACGCTCTGCCTCGATATGGGCGACCGCACCGCGGGAGTGGCAGCGCGGGCCCGCGAGCTCGGCATGAACCTACGGACTCTCGACGCCCACACGCTCTCGATCTCGCTCGACGAGACCACCACCCGCGACGATCTCGTGCGGCTCCTGCAGGTGTTCGCGGCGCCGGGGCAGAGCCTGCCCGACCTCGCCGCCTATGAACAGGGCATCGAGCCACTGATCCCGGCCGGTCTGCGGCGAACGAGCGACTTCCTCACGCATCCGGTGTTCAACACGCACCACAGCGAAACCTCGATGCTCCGCTACATCCGTCGCTTGAGCGACAAGGATCTCGCGCTCGACCGCAGCATGATTCCGCTCGGCAGCTGCACGATGAAGCTCAACGCCACCAGCGAAATGATCCCCATCACCTGGCCCGAATTCGCCAACGTCCATCCCTTCGCGCCCGCCGACCAGTTGGAGGGCTATTGGATCCTGGAACGGCAGCTGCGCGACTGGCTCTGCCAGGCCACCGGTTACTCCGGCATCAGCCTGCAGCCCAATGCCGGCAGCCAGGGGGAATACGCCGGCCTGCTCGTCATCCAGGCCTGGCAGCGTGCCCGCGGCCAGGGCCATCGCACCATCTGCCTGATTCCGTCCTCCGCCCACGGCACGAACCCTGCCAGCGCCCAGATGGCCGGCATGGAAGTGGTCGTCACCGGCTGCGACGCGCACGGCAACGTCGATCTGACTGAACTTCAGGCCAAGTGCGAGCAGTACAGCGACCGGCTCTCGGCGGTGATGATCACCTACCCGAGCACTCACGGCGTCTTTGAGACGCAGGTCAGAGAACTCTGCGAGATCGTCCATCGCCACGGTGGCCGCGTGTATGTCGACGGCGCCAACATGAACGCCCTGGTCGGCGTCGCGTCTCCCTGTGAGTTTGGCGGCGACGTGAGCCATCTGAACCTCCACAAGACCTTCTGCATCCCGCACGGCGGCGGCGGCCCCGGCGTCGGCCCGGTCTGCGTCGTGCAAGACCTCGTGCCCTACCTGCCGGGGCACGCCACGGCGGGCATGCCCG
>CAYSPN010000600.1:0-1775 GCA_964432895.1 uncultured Candidatus Kuenenia sp. | reverse complement strand
GTCCGTCAACGACCAGCGGCGACGAGCAGTAGCCCCATGCCGACAGGGCCTCCTTCGGCACGCCGAAGTCGACGACGAGATTGCGCTTCCAGAGCACGCGGCCGGTGGCGAGCGCCACGCAGTGCAGGTCGCCCATCGCTCCGAACAGGTGCACGCGGTCGTTCTCGATGAGCGGCGTCGCCCGCGGGGAGTTGCCGTAGTCGAGTTCGCCGGGAGCGTCGTAGGCCACCGTCCAGAGCGGCCGTCCCGTGTCGGCATCGAAACACCGGAACACGTCCTGGCGGTCGTCGTCGTCACGGTCACCGATGACGACGTAGTAGGTGGTGGCTGCGACACCACCCAGTCCTGACCGAGACAGCGGCCGGCTCCACACGCGGTCGACGGCCTCGGGCAGCCGTGCGGGCAGACCCGGCACGAATCCGTCGCGTTGTGGCCCGCGCCAGCCGCTCCACGCCGACTGCAACGGGTCGGGGCACGGCACAAATCCCCGTGATGATTCGAGCTTCGCGCACAGGGCATGGTGGCGGCCGACGTCGAGCAGTACCCGCTTGACGCGATCGCGGGTTGGGAAGTCGACATCCCCGGAGACAAAGGCCGTAATGAATCGCACCGGCCGCGTCTTGCCGACGACCCGCAGGGCCCCTTTCGGCACCGTGCCGCAGCCTTCCAGGAGCGGCTGGGCGTAGCTTGAGATCACGGCGGCCGCCTGCGCCGGCGGCGGCGGATCGAGGATCGCCGCCGCAGCGTCGCTGCAGGAGGCGGCGATCTGTCTCTCAGGGTGATCGGAAGCCGCGATCCGCCGCAGGGCCTCGAGCGCCATGGAGTGTTTCTCCACGTGCTCCTTCGGCCCCAGTTGAATGGTGTAATCGACCAAGTCCTCCAGCGACTCCGCCGGATCATCCGTCGGCACCACGAAGAGGCCGTACAGCAGACAGCTCCCCTTTCTGTCGGTGAGCGAAGCCAGTGGCTCGACGACGATGCCACCAGCCTTGCCGTCCTCCCGCACGACGGAGTGCTTGCCGATCACGATGTGGGCCCGTGGGCAGCCGGAGGCCTGTGTGCCCCGTGCGAGCGACTCACCGAAGCCGATCTTCACGGCCCTGCCGAGGGCCTTCTCGAGATGACGTCCGAGTGAGAGATAGTCGCGTTGGGCAAAGCCGGCCACGCAGGGGCAGGAGAGCTGGGCCGCGAGCGGGTCCATGACCACGACGCACAGCGGCTCCTGGTCCGGCGAAGCCGTCGGCTCCGCGGCGAGGGCGATGACACTCCGAGCGATGCAGGCTGCGATGACTGCGGTGCTGCTGACCGAGATCCAGCCCTGACGGGTCGTGGCCGGCATGGCTATCGCCCCGCGTCGAGCGATGTGAGCGAGTCCGTTCGCGGTGAGGAGGCTGTGGCGCTCGGGGGCGTCTCGCTCGCGGCCATGACCACGATGTGTCCACGCGTGATGTCGAGCATGTAGACACGGTCGCCCTGCGGCGACACCGCGATCGACACTTTCTTGCAGCCGGGCACGAGTTCCACCGCGCCGATGAGTTCCATGAACGTGCCGTCCGCGGAAAAACGCTTCACTCGGCCGCTGCCCGCTTCCGCCGTGTAGACCGACTTGCCGGGGCCGAACGCCACGTTCATCGGATTGCAGCAGCCCTCGAAGCCTGCGTCGCTGCCCCGCTCGCGGGAACCGAAATCCAAGACTGATTTCCCTTCGCGGGTGTAGCAGCTCACGCGGTGCTTGGTGTTTTCAGCCACGTACACGCCGTTGTCGTTGGCCTGCA
>CAYSPN010000599.1:0-12592 GCA_964432895.1 uncultured Candidatus Kuenenia sp. | reverse complement strand
GACGAAGCAGACGAAGGCGACGAAGGTGAGTAAGCAGGCCGAGAAAGCCGAGGCGGCGGCACGACCCAACATCGTGCTCTTCCTGGCCGATGACCTCGGCTACGGCGAACTGGGCTGCTACGGCAACACCGCGGCCATCACCCCGAATCTCGACCGCTTCGCCACCCAAGGGCTGAAGCTCACCGACTGCCATTCGGCGTCGAGCGTCTGCTCGCCGTCGCGGTCGAGCCTGCTCACCGGTCGCACGCCCTTTCGCAACGGTGTCTTCACCTGGATTCCGGAGAAGAGCCCGATCCACCTCCGCACCAGCGAGATTGCACTGCCAAAGCTTCTGTCCGCTGCCGGCTACGACACCTGCCACGTGGGCAAATGGCACTTGAACGGCCTGTTCAACTCGCCCGAGCAGCCACAGCCCGATGCCCACGGCTACGCCTGGTGGCTCGCCACGCAAAACAACGCCGCGCCGAGCCATGCGTTTCCCGAGAACTTCGTCCGCAACGGTGCCGCCATCGGGAAGGTCGACGACTACTCGGCGCCGTTCATCGCCAAGGAAGCGGCAACATGGCTCGAGACCAAGCGGGATCCGGCCAAGCCGTTCTTTCTCGCCGTCTGGACGCACGAGCCGCATTATCCGATCGCCTCAGCCGAGCGATACGAAAAGCTGCACGCCGGTATCGCCGACCCCGAGGAGCGGACCTACCGGGCCAACGTCACGCAGCTCGACGACGCCTTCGGCACGGTCATGCAGGCGCTCGACGCGATCGGGGCGACCGACTCGACGCTGGTCTTCTTTTCGAGCGACAACGGTCCCGAAGGCGACGGCAACAAGGGGCCGGGCCGCGGCCTGGCCGGCGGACTCCGCGGCCGCAAGCGGTCGATGTACGAGGGGGGTCACCGCGTGCCCGGCATGCTTCGCTGGCCGGCGAAGATCGAACCGGGCACCGTGAGCGATGTGCCGATGATCGGCAGCGATTTTCTGCCGACGGCCCTCCGGGCGGCCGGGCTCGAGCCGCCGCCGGGCCGGACGCTCGACGGCGTCGACATCAGCGGCCCCGCAGTCGAACGCACGCGGCCGATGTACTGGCGGTGGGGAGGATTCGTGGCCTACCGCGAAGGGCCGTGGAAGATCGTCGTGGATGAGGCCCTGGAAAAGCCTGAACTCTATAACCTCGCGGACGATCGTGCGGAGACGACGAATCTCGCTGTCCGCGAGACGGAGCGTCTGGCCGCCATGCTGACCCGGCTGCGGACCCTTCAGGGGGAGATCGAGGCCGAGGGCCCCGACTGGTGGCGGGCCGAGCCAATGAATGGCCTGAAGAAGAAGGGCTGATAAACACGCGGTGTCTGCCGGGCTGGCTATGCCCGATATGCAAGCCGCGGGTAGGCGTCGACAACCCACCCCCCGTTGAAAACCTGCCGCCACGGTGGAAGGCGGGTCTGCTAGACTCCCGGGCCGCGGAGCGTCCGCGGGAACCAGTCGTCGGGAGGCGGGCATGTTGGCATGTGAATCGTCAAAGGAGCCGGCAGCTCGATCGCAGGGAACGGTTCCGGCCGCGACCGCCACGAGCCGGATCGGCCTGGCCCTCTTCTGGATCTACGTGCTGCTCTACGCCGGCTTCATGGCCCTGGTGCTCTTTCGCCCGGATCTCCTGTCGCTGCGGCCCTTCGGCGGCGTGAATCTGGCCATCGCCTACGGGATGGGGCTCATTGCCGGTGCATTCCTGTTGGCCATCGTCTACATGGCCGCCTGTCGGGCCGTCGAAGGCGGCGGCCCGCCCCGCGGCTGATCCCATCATCACGGCGAAACCGTTTCACACGGTGTGTCTGGAAAGGAATCCCGGCCGATGCTCTACGAATCCTCCCCCGTCGCAATTGCGATCTTTGCAGCCTTTGTGCTGAGTGTCGTCGGGCTGTCGTTCTACTTGGGCCGCAAGGGTCAGTCGGCCAAGGGCTACTACGCTGCCCACGGCGAGATCCACTGGTTCGTCAACGGCATCGCCTTCGCGGGGGATTATCTCTCGGCGGCATCATTCCTCGGCATCTGCGGCATGATCGCCTTCAATGGCTACGACGGCTTCCTCTACTCCATCGGCTTCCTGGCCGGCTGGATCGTGGCGCTCTTCGTGATCGCCGAGCCGATCAAGGCGATTGGGAAGTTCACCTTCGCCGACGCCCTCGACAGCCGGTTCAACAGCCGCGGCATCAAACTGGCGGTTGCGATCTCGACGCTCGTCGTCAGCATCTTCTATCTCATTCCGCAGATGGTCGGTGCGGGCGACCTGATCGTGCCGCTGTTAGGCCTGCCGCATACCGTCGGTGTGATTCTCGTGGGCGTGGCCGTCACCATGATCGTCGTCACGGCGGGCATGGTCTCCACAACCTGGGTGCAGTTCATCAAGGGGTCGCTGCTCGTGTTCTTCTGCGGCATCCTCGCGGCGATGATCCTGAACCGCGGCCTCGTGGTGGGCACCGGCCCCGCTGCGAATCTCGCGCCGCAGGTTCGCACGGTCACTCCCGACGGCAGCGTGCTCATCGATGGAAAGCCACAGTCGAAGGACCATGACCTGCGGCCGGTCGGCACGCTCAAGGCCCTGCCCGACCGCTACGCTGGGAAAACAGCGACCGGACCGCTGCGGCCGCTGGAGTATCTGGCGGCCCTGGAAGACTCGACGATCGTGACCTGGTCGAGCAAGAAACACACGGATGCCGCAGGCACCCACACCACCTATTCGCCCGTCGAGCGGAAGGGCTCAGAGCTGCTCAAGCCGGGCGGCTACTTCAAGGGTCTTTCCAGCGGGAAGCTGGCCGACAGGCTCGATTTTGCCAGCTTGATGCTGGCGCTTTTCTGCGGCACGGCGTCGCTGCCGCACATCCTCATCCGCTACTACACCGTGAAGGATGCCGCCGCCGCGCGGCAGAGCACCGTCGTTGGGATCGCGGCTATCGGCGCTTTCTACGTGCTCACGCTCTACCTGGGGCTGGGCGCGATGACGAGCGGCGCCCTCGACCCCACAAGCACGAACATGGCGGCACCGCTGCTTGCCAAGTCGTTCAGCACCACCCTGTTTGCGATCATCTCGGCGATCGCCTTCACGACGGTGCTCGGCACGGTGAGCGGCCTGATCATGGCAGGCAGCGGGGCCGTGGCACACGATCTCGTGGAGAATGTGTGCGGCATCCCGATGACCGATCATGAAAAGGTGCGGTGCGGCAAGATCGCGGCGGTGGGACTCGGCATCATCGCGATGGTCTTGGGCGTGCTGTTTCGCAGCTTCAACGTCAGTTTCCTCGTGGGCTGGGCGTTCAATATCGCCGCCAGTGCCAACCTGCCCGCCCTCGTCATGCTCTTGTTTTGGCCGCGGACGACGAAGCAGGGGATCATCGCCGCGGTCACGGTGGGAATGCTTTCGTCGCTGGCGTGGATCCTGATGTCGGCCGATACATTCGAGAAGGTCTACGGGTGGAGCCGCGAGGCGTCGATCGTGCCCTTCAGCCAGCCCGGCCTCGTGACGATTCCCCTGGGATTCCTGGTGCTCGTCGTGGTGTCGCTGCTTACGCCGAAGCCCGCCGACCTCACGACCAGCGACAGGGTGCGACGCCATGGCTAGGCAGGACGCCGCCGGCGGGCAGCATGCCGTGATCCACTGCGGACGCGAGCACCTCGAGGCGATCCGCGGCATCTACAACCACGAGATCGTGCACACGACGGCGCTCTACGAATACGAGCCGCGGAGCGTTGAAACGATGGTTTCGTGGTGGGCCGCCAAGCAGGCCGCCGACTTGCCCGTGCTCGGCATCGAGGCCGAGCCGGGAGTGCTGGCGGGATTTGCGAGCTGGGGGCCGTTCCGGCCGTTTCCGGCCTACGGCCACACGGTCGAGCATTCCGTCTACGTCGACGAGCGGTTTCGCGGTCGCGGCGTGGGGCGGGCGCTCCTGGCGGCACTGATCGACGAGGCCCGCAGGCGGGACCTGCATGCGATGGTGGGCGTGATCGACGCCACCAACGCAGCGAGCATCGCGGTCCACCGCCGGCTTGGCTTCGCCCACGGCGGCACTCTCCGCGAAGCGGGATTCAAATTCGGCCGTTGGCTCGACGTGGAATACTGGCAGTTGCTCCTGTCCAGACCCACGTGAAGCCGCCCGCATTCCCTTGCTTGCGCTGCGGGCTTGGATGAACGGTGTGGTCCCTTGCTTGCGCTGCGGGCTTGGATGGAGTCGGGGCTTGGATGCACGGTCTGCACCCATACAAGCCCGACGCGCAAGCGAGGGAATCCGCGTCAGACCCGCGGGAGCTCGAAGCCCTTGCGGTAGTCACGTGTGAAGAGCCGGTTGGCCTCGTCGTCGGTCGACCGCTCCTTCTTCGGGTCGATCGTCAGCTCGCGGCCCAGCGTGAGCTTGGTGGCGGTGAAGTCGACGTCGTCTTCCTTGCAATACGCCTCGAAGCTGTCCCATGTGTCGGCCACATGCTTGTCGTTCGCGGCGAGCGTCGGCCGCGTGCCGAGGGGCACCGCCTGGCCGAGCGTCCACGACACGTTTCCCAGATGGGCAAGCGCGCTCGACAGATGCCCGTCCTCGATGTCGAGGTGGAGATCCTTGTGGTCGCGGCTCTTGATCGCCTTCACGAAGTTCGCGAAGTGCTGCTGGTAGCTGCCTTCCGACCACTTCCCCAGCTCGTTGCCGTCGTAATCGAAGGCAGCGCCGGAATTGTAGTTCGGTCCGACGGCAAACCCCGTGGTGCCATACCAGATGTTGCAGGCGCCGGTGAACGGCGTGACATTTTTCAGGCCGAACGTGACGGGCGTCTTGATCTTGAGGCCCCGGACATCGGAGATCAGCAGGGCGTCGTCCCACTGGTAGATGGTCACCTGACTGTTGGCCGTGTCGCCATTGTCGATGTAGCCGAGCCGACCGCCCAGGCTGACAACCCGCTTGGGAAGTTCCTGCTTGCCAAGGCCCCAGCGGGCCTTGTCGAGTTCGTGCGGGTTTTGGTTGCCGAGATCGCCGTTGCCGGTGACATGGTTCCAGTGCCAGTCGTAATGGAGCTTCTTGCGGGTGGGCACCACGGCCGGGGCCGGCCCCGCCCAGAGGTTGAAGTCGAGGCCGGGCGGAATCGGGGCGGGCGTATCGACCAGCCCGATGCTCGGACGGTTGCGGTAGCAGATGGCACGGGCGACTTTGACGTCGCCGATCTTCCCACTCTTCACGAAGTCGAGGGTCTGCCGCATGCCGGTCATGCTGCGGCTCTGCACGCCCATCTGGCACATGCGTCCGAGCTTCCGCGCCCACTGCGTCATCACGCGGCCCTCCTCCACGTTGTGGCTGCAGGGCTTTTCCACATAGACATCCTTGCCGGACTGCATCGCCCAGATCGCCATCAGGGCGTGCCAGTGGTTGGGCGTGGCGATCGAGACGGCGTCGATGTCCTTGCGGTCGAAGAGGCGGCGGACGTCCTGCACGTAGGCCGGCGGATGGAGCGAGTCCTTGAACCGCTTCTCACACAGCCGCACGTAGGCGGAGGGATCGACATCGCAGATCGCCACCAGCTCCACATCCGGGTTGGCGAGCCACTCACCCACGTGCGCCGCGCCCTGCCCATTGACCCCGATCGTGGCGACACGGATCTTCGCCGTATCGCGGGAACGGCCGGCGCCCGCGGCTGATGACGACTCGGACTCGGCACCGCTGGATGGTGAGGAAGGCATGCCGGCCAGCGAGGCGGCGGCGAGCGCGAGGGCGGTTTCCACGAAATCACGGCGCGAGAGTGGCACGGAGGCGAACTCCTGAAAGGGACAAAACAAGCAGGGACAAGACAGAGACAAGACAAGCAGACGAGGGCAACGGTCGCGGCACGGCAACCCACCAAGCTGAGTCTACCCTTCCACCATCCACAGCCAACTGACCCCAGCGGCAATCCGGCGAAACGCCAGCCCACAAGGGAAGCGTGCAGGCCATCGATGCCGAGCGGCTTTAGCTCAGGAGCGGTCGCGACGGCTGGATGCCGCCCCCTTCCCCTTTCGCGGGGTGGCAGCGTTCGGGTGGGGCCGCGGCGCGGCGCGGGCTCCGCCACGCGGGGCGCCGTGTCGGGGGCCGCCCGTCGGTTTGGGATCGTACGACACGCTCAGCACCTTGGCCGTCCCGCGGCCGGCCGGCGCAAGGACATGGGGGATGGCGGCATAGATGTAGACGCTATCCCCCTTGTCGAGGTGGATCAGTTCATCCCCATATTCGAGTTTCACCTCGCCCTCGAGCACCAGCAGGAACCGTTCGCCATCATGATTGTCGGGATGATGGCGGTTGCCCACACCCGAAAGGTGCACGATCATCGGGTTCATGGCCCGATCCCGCCACTGATCGGCGAGACTTTCAGTCACGTAGCCGCTCCGGCTGTCGCGGGCGGGCTCGGTCCGTCCCTCGCTCTGCTTCACCACGACGTACTGCGGCGGCACCGACAGTCCCTGGACCAGGGTGTCGACGCCGCACTCGAGCACCTCGGCCAGTTTGACGAGACCATCCAACGAGGGCGTCAGCTGGCCATTCTCCAGTTTGGAGAGCCAGCTGACCGTGAAGTTGGCTCGCGACACGACCTCTTCGAGAGTGAGGCGGCGGGCCAGCCGAGCGGCACGAACGCGTCGCCCAAGGTCGGAAAGATTGACGGCTGTAGTCATGCGGTGCGAAGCGGGGTGAAGGCTGCCAACGGGGGGAGTATGCCCCACCGGTGATACGCTCGCAAGGGGGGTGTGCCGCGCGAAGGCTTCCCAGCCCAAGCGGCCTTCGCCGCCCGCAAGGGACCGCAGCCAGCCCTCAGGCACTCGGGCGACGGTAATGCCGGTAGGCCGAAAGCACGTCGTGCAAGTCGGACGAGATCGAGATTTCGTCGTCCTTGAAATCGGTGAGCCAGGTGCGATTGCTCGCCACGGCATCGGCCAGCAAGGGCAACACCTCACCGAGCGAGATGCGGACGCTTCTTTCCGAGGGCTGATCCAGCACAGCGACCTTCGGCTGGCTCAGATCGGGACCGGTGTACACGCGGAGACGTCGCATGGCCATAACATTCACTCCCTTGTTACTCGTGCTTGCTGGCTGGGGCTGGGTGCCCGCCGGCCGGATGGTTGGGCGTCGTCCTGACGCGCACCATCACCACGTGTGGTATCGGCACATCGAGCCCGCAATGTTTGGCCCAATTCCCCGGACTGTGAGGAATCGAACGGTCAAACCGGGCTGACTGGGTGTTCTGGAGGCGATGCGGGGTCAGGCCCGGCTCGCGTCGACAGAGGACGTCTGCGTCTGTACGCGGCCGGCGCGGAAGGCGTCGCCGATCGACTGAGGGACGAGGGCCTCCGCCTGAAACAGCCGGGCGCGATTCTCGGCGGTGGAGGCCTTCATCTCCTGCTCGCGGGCGATGGCAACACTCCGCCGTTCCTCGGCCTTGGCGCGGGCCACCCGGGTGTCGGCCTCGGCCTGATCCGCCTGGAGGCGGGCGCCGATGTTTTCCCCCACCTCGATGTCGGCGATGTCGATCGACACAATTTGAAACGCCGTCTGGGCATCGAGGCCCCGTTGGAGCACGGCCTTTGAAATCGTGTCGGGGTGTTCCATCACCTCGAAGTGGCTGTCAGCCGAGCCGATCGAGGTGATGATGCCCTCGCCCACCCGCGCGATGATCGTCTCCTCGGTGGCGCCGCCGATGAGTTGCTGGAGGTTTGTCCGCACGGTGACGCGGGCCCGGATCTTCAGTTCCACGCCGTTCTTGGCCACGGCCGACAAGGTTGACTTGCCGGTGCGTGTATCGGGGCAGTCGATCACCTTGGGGTTGACGCTCGTCTGCACGGCGTCGAGCACGTCACGGCCGGCGAGGTCGATCGCGCAGGCGCGGTCGAAGTCGAGGTCGAGGTCGGCGCGGTGGGCCACGATCAGTGCGCGGATCACGCGCGGCACATCGCCGCCGGCGAGATAGTGCGCCTCGAGCCGTCGCGCCGTGATGTCGCGGCCGAGGCCCGCTTGCACGGCCATGATCCTGGCCTGCACGATCGTCCGCGCGTTGACCTTCCGCAGGCTCATGCCGAGCAGTTCGAGGAACCGGACGGGCGCCTTCGACCAGAATGCCTGAAACCAGAGTTGCCCATAGTTGAAGAGGAGCAGGAGCATCGTCAGGGCCATGAGGCCGAGCACGAGGCCCGCCCCCAACAGGATCGGTGCGGGCAGGGTGGTGGGCAGTTCGTTCACGGGGGACTCGCAGGTGGCGGGGAAGAAAGGCCTGAGACCGGCCGCTTTGAACAGCCTAGTTCGGGAAAACGGGCCGTGCCACTCGCATTCTCTACCCCTCGATCCAGCCGCCGCCGAGCAGGCGGTCGTCGGCGTAGCAGACGGCCGGCTGGCCGGGCGAGATCGGGCCGGGCGACCGGTCCGGTCCGCCGGTGAACCGGGCTGAAAACCGGCCCGGCCCCAGCGGCGTCACCACCGCCGGCGCCGGCCCCCGCTGGGCACGGCATTGCACCAGGCACTCAAACGGCCCGTCAGACACCGGCTCCAGCCAGGTGGCCTCGCCCGCCACCAGTTCCGTGTCGGGCACATCCTCGCGATCTCCCACCACGATCCGGCAGGTGTCGGGCTCGATCCGCACGACGTAGAGCGGCCGGCCCACGGCCAGCTTGAGTCCGTGCCGCTGGCCCACCGTGAAGTGTTCGATGCCCGCGTGTCGCCCGAGCACACGTCCATCCTGGGCGACGATCTCTCCCGCGCGTGAGCCGCCGAGCCGGTGGCTCACGAGCCGCGCATGGTCGCCCGACGCGACGAAGCAGATCTCCTGGCTGTCGGGCTTGTCGGCAGTGATGAGCCCAAGTGCCGCTGCCCGGCTGCGGACGGCGTGCTTCGACATTCCCCCCACAGGCAACAGCATCCGTCCCAGCCGCTCCGGCGGCACGTCGAAGAGCACATAGGACTGATCGCGGGCGGTATCGAGACCACGCGAGAGCCGCGGCCGGCCGTCAGCGGCTTGGGTCAGTTGGGCGTAGTGCCCCGTGGCCACGTGCGTGGCCCCGATGGCGTCGGCATGATCGAAGAGCCGGCCGAACTTGATCCACGAGTTGCACCGCACGCAGGGATTGGGCGTGCGGCCGCGGCCATACTCTGTGGCGAAATAATCGATGATCCGGCTGAAGTCGTCGGTGAGGTCGAGGGCGAAGAGCGGAATCCCCAGCCTATCGGCTACCCGCCTCGCATCGAGAGCGTCGGCGACGCTGCAGCAGCCCTGATGGCCGCTCGTCTGGTGCTCGTCTGTGTGGGGCCCGCTCGGCAGGATCGTCAGCGGACCAGACGGCGCGGCCGCCGGCGGCAGCGCCGGCCGGCCATGCCGCATGAACACGCCCACGCAGTCATGCCCAGCCTCCACCAGCAGGCTCGCGGCGACGCTCGAATCGACTCCGCCCGACATGGCGACAACGACGCGTGGCATGGGAGGCTTTTTCACAGCCTGCTAGTAGGACAGCGCGGTTTCAACGCGATGCGGTGCCAGCCGTTCACGGCCACCCAGCGGCTGAATCTCGAGCAGGAAGGCAGCCCCCGCCACCTCTCCACCGCCGGCCTCGATGAGCCGCATGCAGGCTGCCGCGGTGCCGCCGGTCGCCAGCACGTCGTCGACGACCAGCACGCGGGCGCCGGGTCTGAGCACGCCGCGGTGCATCTGCAGCCGGTCGCGGCCGTATTCGAGATCGTACTCATGCTCCAGCGTGTCGGCTGGCAGCTTGCCTGGCTTCCGCACCGGGATCACCCCGACACCCAGCGTGAGCGCCAGCGGCGTGGCGAACAGGAAGCCCCTCGCCTCGACCGCCGCGATGGCGTCGATGTGGGCGTTGCGCCACGGCGCCGCGAGCTGGTCGATGCTCGCCGCCAGCGCGGCGGGGTCGGCGAGGAGCGGCGTGATGTCCCGAAACAGGATGCCGGGCTTCGGGAAGTCGGGCACGGGGCGGATAAAGGGGGTGAGGTCCATGGACGACAGCCTACCCCATGCGACCGCCGCCGTCAGGCCCCCTGCCGCAGCCGGATCGTCGCCTCTGGGGCGCCGTCGATCGCCAGCGCCAGGTTGGCGAGGGTTTCCGACTCGATCTGCCGAACCCGTTCCCGCGTCAGGCCAAGCACAGCCCCGATCTCCTTGAGCGTCATCGGCTCGACGCCGCCCAGTCCGAAACGCAGCCGGATGATCTTGGCGGCCCGTTCGTCGAGCGTGTCGATCCGCCGCATCACATGCCGCAGCGTGTCGTGATCGAGCAGCACTTCCGCAGGGCACTTCGCATTGTCGTCACGGACCAGCTCGCCGAGCGACCAGCCCCCGTCGGCCTGTTCGGTCTGTGGGGCATTTTGGTGGACATGGATCGCCTTTTTGATGATCGGCAGCTTCTTCCGCGCCAGGCCCAGCATCCGGGCCACTTCCTCGGGGGTAGGTGTGCGGCCGAGACTGTCGCTCAGGCGTGCCGTCGCGCGGCGCCATTTCGAGAGCAGCTCCACCATGTAGGCCGGGATGCGGATCGTCTTGCCGGAGTTGATGAGAGCCCGCTTGATCGACTGCTTGATCCAGTAGCTGGCGTAGGTGCTGAACCGCGTGCCCATGGTCGGATCGAAGCCCTCGACGGCCCGCAGCAGTCCGAGGTTGCCCTCCTCGATGAGGTCAGGCAGGGGCAGACCGCGATTGCTGTAGCCCCTCGCGATGTTGACCACCAATCGCAGGTTGGCGCGGACCATGTGGTCCCGCGCTGCGGCGTCGCCCCGGCCGATCGCCGTGGCCAGCCGCCGTTCGTCCTCGGCCGTGAGCAGCGAGGTGGCATTGATGTCGCGGAGGTAGGTCTCCAGCGGATTTTGCACTGCGGACGAGGCGGGTTTGATGCGACGAGAGGGAGATGGCATGGGCGGAAACGGCCTTCCCCTGATGCGGGGATCTCGGAGGAAAAATGGTGATGATGAGCGGCCGAATCCGTTCGCGGGCCTCGTGGGCTCGCGTGCAGGCCGGATCGGCAGCGGCGTACGAGAAGGTATCGACGCCCATGGCAGGGTTCTGCACAAGGAAGGCAGGAAGGGTGCCGCACAGTGGTTCTAGCGGTGCCACGGGTCGTGCCGGTCGTGCTGTCGCGCTCCGGCGAACTGCACAACGGGCCTACAGCTCCCAGTCGATCTGCACCAGCTCCGGGGTGGCGCCGATGCGGATCGGCAGCCCCGACGTGCCGATGCCTCGCGAGACATAGAGCGGCGGCCCGCCAGCGTCGCGATACCAGCCCGCGACATAGCGTCCACAGCCCGGTGGCAGGACCGCGGCCATGCCGAAGGGAGCCACCTGGCCGCCGTGTGTGTGTCCGCTCAAGACGAGCGACGCAGCGTGGTCCGGCGGCAGCCCCAACGTGTTGCGAGTGATCGGACAGTGTGCGAGCACCAGATGATGGTCGAGCGGTCTGCCATCGCCGATGGCGGTGGCGGCTTCGGGCTGGCTGGAGAGGATGTCGTCGAGGCCCGTGACGCGGATCGTGCGTCCTCGGTGCTCGAGCTCGATGGAACGATTGACGAGCAGCTCGATGCCGTGACGAGCGTAGGTGCGGGCGAACTGCTCTGGGCTGATGCCACTGCGGTATTCCCAGTTGCCGAGGATGGCAAGCATTCGAGGCGATCGGGGAAATTCTCCCAGGAGTGTGTCGAGCAGCGGGAGCGATCCGGCCCGGTCGATCGAATCACCGGTGATCACGATGAGGTCGGCCTGTGCCTCATGGAGCTGCTCGAACAACTGCCGTTCGAGCGTTCCGATGCCGCGCACGTGCAGGTCGCTGACCTGCACGATGCGGAGACGGTCGGTGGTCGCGGTCTGTCCGAAGGCATGGTGGCTCTTCACGAGCCGGCGGGGGGTAATCGCCACGCCGTCGATCGCGGCCGCCAGCGGCACCGCGCCGGCAACGAGGCCGGCTGTTGTGAGAAGCGTGCGACGGCTCAGGGGTGGAGACCGGCGGCTTGGGCCGGGCCGGGGTCCATCAGTGTCTCGCGCGGATGTCATCGGGGCGGATCACGGTGGGGACGAATGCCTGGTCCGAGGACGCGGTCGAGGAAGGCGAGCAGGGCCTGTCCGCCGGGGGTGCCCAGGTCGAGGCCCTGCCTGTGGCCGACATTGGACAGCACGACGAGCGAGGTGTCGACGTTGGCGGCTTTGAGCCTTGTCGCGAATTCGACGGCCTGTGTGGGCGGCACGGTGCTGTCGGCGGCGCCGTGCAGGATCAGCACGGGTGGATCGTCGGCGGAGACGTGGGCGACGGGGCTGGCCCGTTGTGCCGCTTCACGAAATTCCGGCAGCGGTCCGCCCACCAGTCGGCTGGCCGGGGAGCCGGCGCGGTCCTGTTCAGGGCCCAGCGTGGTCAGACTTGTTGGCGCCGCGATCGCACAGATCGCTGCGATCCTGGGGAGTGTGGTGTCGCCGGCGAGCGTCGTGTCGCCGGCTTGGTCAGTCGTCGCGGCACGTGCTGCCGCCGTCGGACTGGTCAGGCCGACAAGCGCCGCCAAGTGGCCACCGGCGCCGCTGCCGACCACGGCCACGCGATCGCGGTCGATTCCCCAGACATCGGCATTC
>CAYSPN010000598.1:0-5166 GCA_964432895.1 uncultured Candidatus Kuenenia sp. | reverse complement strand
TCTGCAGGGCCAGCCGCGGCCGTCGCCATGTGATCGTGGCCAACGTCGACCAGGTGGTGATCGTGGGCAGCGCGGCCATGCCCGACCTGAAGCCGGCGCTCCTCGACCGCCTGATCGTGGCTGCGGAGTCGGCTGGCATTCGTCCGATCATCTGCATCAACAAGATCGACCTCGTCGATGCGGCCCGCCTGGTGCCACTGGCAGGCGTCTTTTCCAGGATGGGCTACGCGACCGTGCTCTGCTCCGCCGTCACGGGAGTCGGCATCGCGAGGCTGCGTCATGAACTGGGCGGACGAGTCACTGCGATCGTGGGCCAGAGCGGCGTGGGCAAGTCGTCGCTGCTCAATGCGATCGATCCTCACTTGAGTCTGCGGGTCGCGGAGGTGAGCCAGGAGAACGAGAAGGGACGGCACACCACGACCACGGCGAGGCTCATCCCGCACGCCCTGGGCGCTCTCCATCGGGGTGGACAGGACGGCGGCGCTTTCGTCGACACGCCGGGAGTGCGGCAGTTTCAGCTCTGGGAGATCGTGCCGGCGGAGGTTCCGGCGGCCTTTCGCGACCTGCGGCCGCTCGCCAACCTCTGCCGCTTTCCCGACTGCAGCCATACGCATGAAGTCGACTGCGCCGTGAAGCATGCGGTTGCCGACGGCCTGCTCGACACTCGCCGCTGGGAAAGCTGCCGGCATCTCTCCGCCACTGCCGGAGCCGACGATGCCGATGCGATGGGCGACTATGATTCCGGAGAGGACTACGAGTGACGCAACGGCAGCGGACCAACAGCGTGCAGAGCGAACGGGCGGTGCTCGTGGGAGTGTTGCTCGACACTCCGCTCGACCCAGAGCACCCACTGGACGAACTCGGCGGCCTGGCCGAGACCGCCGGCGCGCGTGTTGTCGCGGAACTCACGCAACGACGTGAACGGCCCGACCAGACAACCTACCTCGGGAGCGGCAAGGTCGCCGAACTGGCGCTGCTCGTCGAGCATCATGATGCCGACGTCGTCATCTTCGACAACGATCTCTCCCCCGCACAGACACGCAACCTCGAACGCGAACTCAAGACCAAGGTGCTCGACCGGTCGGAAGTGATCCTCGACATCTTCGCGGCCAGGGCCCGCACCTACGAGGCACGGCTCGCCGTGGAGTTGGCCCAGCTTGAATACTCGCTGCCTCGGCTCAAGCGGATGTGGACCCACCTCTCGCGACTGAAGATGGGCATCGGCATGCGCGGACCGGGCGAAAAGCAGTTGGAGGTGGACCGCCGGCTCGTCGAGAAACGGATCCACGACCTCAAGGACGACCTGGCCACGATTCACGGCCGCCGCGAGCGCGAGGTGGCCGCCCGCCACGAGCACCTCACGGTGTCGCTCGTCGGCTACACCAACGCGGGCAAGAGCACGCTCTTGAACAGGCTCACCGGCGCCGACGTGCTCGCCGAGGACAAGCTCTTCGCCACCCTCGACACCCGCACCCGCCGCTGGAAGCTGCCGGGCTGGGGACCGGTGCTGCTCAGCGACACGGTGGGCTTCATCCGCGACCTTCCCCACCGCCTGATCGCCAGCTTCAAGGCCACGCTCGAAGAGACGCGGCAGGCGGACCTTCTGCTCCATGTCGCCGATGCATCGAGTCCGTTGGTCGATGCCCAGATCGCCGCGGTTCGGAGCGTGCTGGCCGAACTGGAGGTCGACGAGAAGGCGACGCTGCTCGTTCTCAACAAGATCGACGCCCTGCCCGACCACGCGGCGCGGAGCAGCCTGATCAACCGCTATCCCCATGCGGTCTGCGTGTCGGCACGCTCAGGCGACGGACTGGCGGCGCTCGAACGCGCGACAACCGCGTGCCTGAGCCGCGGCTTCCGAGACGTCGACATCCAGGCCGATCCCGGGAATGGACGGCTCCTCGCCTGGCTCAACGCCCACGGCGAGGTGCTGTCGCGGCACTTCGTCGAGGACCGTGTCACGATCCATTGCCGCATCCCCGCGGCGCTCTTGGGCCGCATTCCACCCGACGAGGCGGTCGTGGTGCCGCATGAGTCGCCCGCCGCACGGCGTTCGCAGGAGGATGCGACTCCGCACGACATCCCGGCTCCGCCAGCCATGCCGCACCCGCGGGATGAAGCGTCATGACGTCGCTACATCCCGACGCCACTCCTCCCGCACCGCGATGGCTCCGCTGGTGGCGACAGGTGGCCGGCATGCGCGCGATCGTCACGGGCGCGTCTTCGGGCGTGGGCAGGGCCGTGGCACTCGAGCTGGCACGCCGCGGCGTGCGGGTGCTGGCGACGGGCCGCCGCGTCGAGCGACTCGCTGCCTTGGCAGACGAAGCGGCTGGCATGTCCGGCGGGCCGCTTCTGTGCGAGGCCGGCGACATCACGTCGTCCGACTTTCGCCGGCATCTGGTCGACGTGGCGAACGAGCAGCTCGGCGGGCTCGACCTGATCGTGGCGGCGGCAGGAAGTGGGGCGATCGGCAGCTTTCGTGACGCCTCTCCCGACACGCTTGCAGGAATCATGGCTGTCGATTTTTTCGCACCGGCGGAATTGGTGCGGGTGGCGTTGCCAGCCCTGCGGGCCGGCCGTGATCCGGCGATCGTGCTCGTGGGCTCCATCCTCGGCTACCACCCGCTGCCATTGCACGCGGAATATTGTGCCGCGAAAGCGGCGATCCGATCGCTGGCAGGGACCCTGCGCACGGAACTCGCCGAGGATGGCATCGGCGTGCTGCTGGCAAGCCTCGGCCCCACGGAATCGGAGTTCTGGAACCACCTGCTCACAGGGCGTCGCCCCGGGTGGTCGCGTGGCAGGGCCATGTCGGCCTCGCGCACGGCGCGGATCATCGTGCGGGCGGTGGTGTGGCGTCGGCGCGAGGTGCTGCCAGGCTGGCGGGCCAAGGGGTTCGCGTTTGCGGCCCGCCTCTTCCCTCGAGTGATCGATCGGGCGATGATGCGGCGGATGCGGCGCAGCCGGTTCTTGTCCTGAGCATTCGCCCATGAGCTTTGACCCCACCACAGCGTCCTTCCCGCCGACGGCATTCCATCCGGAGCCGTTGTTGGCGGTGGCTTGCCCGACCTGCTTCGGTGCGATCGCCGTGGGCACCGACCAACTGGGACAGGCGGCCGAGTGCCCGCTCTGCGGCTGCGGATTCCGGGTGCCGCTGCCTGCCGTCGCAGACGCGCCGCAACAGCCGCCCGTGGCTGCTTCCACTGCCGCCGGCGCCGCGAAGAAGCCACCGGCACAACCAAAAAAAGTCCGCCGGGAAACGACGTCGGAACGACTGCCGCCGAAGCCAGTCAGCCCGCCAGCGTCGGAGGATCCCTTCGCCGAGCCGCCGACCTCGCCGGCGCCAGTCGCGGAGCTGCAATTCCAGGAACCGGTTCGGACGGTCGGCAGCGGCGATCAGGTGATCACGCTCCGGCGGCTCACGCCCGAAGAGAAGGCCGTCCGCCGCGCTCGGCGAAACCTGATCATGATGCTGACCGGGGTCTCGATCCTGATGGCGATCGTGCTGTTGTTTGGCACGAAGCGTTCGAAACGCCGCGGGTGAGGCCTGCCATCCCGTGGCCACGGGCACGAGCGATATTCCCTCGCTCGCGCATCGGGCTTGCATGGGCCTCAACGCACCACGTTCCCTCGCTCGCGCTGCGGGCTTGCATGGGTATCACCATGCCATCTAAGCCCGCAGCGCAAGCAAGGGACTCCGGTTGCTCATTCCAGCGATTCGCCGATGGCGAGCAGCTCCTCGGCATCGAGCATCGCGTCGTTCGACGTGAACAGCCGCTCGATCGCGGCGCGGTGGATCTTCATCTTCGTCCCACCTACGCCCAGTGCGCCATAGACGACCGCGCCACCGTCCTGTCGCGCCTTGTCGGTGGCCGCGATCCCCTCGATGCCCGCGGGCGGCACGGCATTCAGGTCGATCAAGACCGTGGCCCGACCGACCAGCCCCCGGCCCGCCGATCCCAGCAAGGTCACGCCCGCGGCCCCCGCCGCCACGATCAGGTCGGCCGTGGCGAGGGCGGCGGCCAAAGGGGTGCCAGACGTGATCGCGCCGTCGGCATGAACAGGCTCGAGTCGGCTCCCCGGCACGGCGGACACGATCCGTCCACAGACCTCCTCGGCCCGCGCCAACGACCGCGACGCGACCGCCACAGCTACTCCCTTGCGAACCAGCAACCGCGCGACACGCTGGCCAACGGGACCGGTGCCGCCGAGCACCACCGCGCGAAGCGTGGCCGCGGCGACCGGGTCGCCGAGTGGCAGATGCCTGCCTGCCGCCACGACCGCGGCGCTGGCAGTGGTGTTGGCACCGGCCGGATCGAGCAGCACGCTTACCCGCACCGGTCCGAAGAACGTCTTCCGCACCCTGTCAAACACGGCCTCTGCGGCGGCCACGTCGGAGCCGCCCACGAATATCGCCGTGGACGCCAGTGCCGCGCCACCCCGCGTGAACATCGCCCCGTGCACGAGCGGCACGGCGGCCTCAGGCGTGACGTTGCCGTGCCGCAGGAGCACCTCGGCGCCGGCATCGACCGCCACGACCGAATCAAACGTGCTCGGCTGCGAATCACAATCGAACTGAATGAGAATCTTTCTCGCCATGCGTCACACCTCCAACACGAACGCCCGCCACAAGGGCGGGCGTCGCGATTGCATGTCTTCTTCTCGAGCGCCTTCCCTGCCACACGGTCGCCGGGAAGGCGACCGCCGGCAGACGAGGGCAACCTCGGCTTGCCCCCCGTCTGCCCAAGCCGGCGGGGGCCATGGATGGCCCCGCCGGCGCTCTATTCAGAACCCGCGGAACGGATGGGCGGCCTTGTCCTTGCCGGCGACCATTTCGTCGACGCTGGGCTTGCCGTGCATCGCGTTGGCGATGGCGTCGACCGTGGCCTTGTAGTTGTATTCGTAGATCTTCTTGTCATCCTCGGCGAGCCAGTGGATGAACACACCACAGACGATCACGAGGTGCTCGGCCTCCGCCTTCGGGATCACGCCGCTGGCGACGCTGTCGGCCACGGCCTTGGCAACGGCAGCCTGCGCCGGTCCGAACATCTGCACGGCCTGCTTGGCACCCTTGATCGTGACCTTCGTGATCATGACGGTGGCGGGCTTCACGGCGAGATTCGGCGTGAGCACGGCCAGGAGGTTCGAGTGCCCCTCGCTCTGACG
>CAYSPN010000597.1:0-7549 GCA_964432895.1 uncultured Candidatus Kuenenia sp. | reverse complement strand
CTGCTGCAACCAGGGGCGGCAGCGAGGCTGCCGAGGGCGATCACGAGACACAGGGTACGGCACATGGTTGGCATCTCCACCACCGGCGGGCCGGGAACGCCCCGCGGTCGGACACGATGCGTCGTCCGCGACGACGCCTGTGAAACCCTAGCTCACGATCCGCAACACGGTCGGACGGGCGACACAATTTCTCCAAAAAATTTCCCTGCCGGCCCCAGCCAGCCGCACCGACCTTGCCGATCGAACACGCCCGTAACGAATGCGTTGGCTGCCCCCAGCCCTTCGGCCCTGCGATCGGCATCCGACACCGCCGGAAAACACGTGCTACTGTTGAGAACAGTCGATGAATAGGCCGCGTCGCGGCTCGGGCTGGTCCCCATGATGCGTTCGGTGTCTGCCTTGCGTCTTTTCGCTCCGCTCCACCCCTTTCTGGCCCTGGCGGCGGTCACACTTGCGTGCTGCTGCACCGTCGGGGTCGACGCGTCTCCATCTGCCGACGCGCCCGTGGCGCTCGACAGCCTGTCGAGCGGCGATGATGATGTCAGGGATGACGTCTGGGTCGTCAGCACGCGGCGGCTGCCCGACATCAGTCGCCTCCCATCCCACGTGACATTCGACGTGGAAAGGCTGGTTCCCGATGTGGCGTGCAGCCGCTGGATTCGATCAGACCTGTCGAGCCTGCTGGACGATCCGCAGCGGCCACTGCTGATCTTCATCCATGGCAACCGCTACGAATCGGCCGACGCAAAGTCGCAGGGCTTGATGCTGGCCCGCCGATTGGCGACCTGCCGTCCCAACGGTCCCGCGGCCCGCACGGTGATCTTTTCGTGGCCGAGTTCCCAGGAGGGCCGCTTGCTCCGGGACAGCCGCGCCAAATACGAGCGGTCGATGACGGAAGGCCGCTATTTTGCCTGGCTGCTGGGGCAGGTGGAACCCACGCGGCCGGTGGCGATCGTGGCCTATAGCTACGGTGGTCTCATCGCTCTTGAGGCTCTCGACCATCTCATCACGGCCCAGCGGTCGGGGCGTGCCGACCTGCAGCCGTGGATCGACCGTCCCGCGAGGATGCATCTCGTGCTCGTGGCGTCAGCGGTGCGACAAGACGCCCTGGCGCCGTGCGGCGAATACCGAAAAGTGCTCCGCTGCGTCGACCGACTGACACTCTTGAACAACACGCGGGATCAGGCGCTGCGATTCTTCGAATTCGTCGATCCTGATCTGGGAACCGAGGCACTCGGGCACGAGAACATGCCCTCCCGTTGGATGCCGCCAGAGGTCGAGTTTGTCCAGGTCGATGCCGCGCCGATCGTCGGCAAGAGCCACCGCTTTCCGCCCTACCTCGATTCGCCGTCACTCCGTCAGCGGCTGGCGACCGGAGCGATCGACGGTCTGACGAACGACTGACCGCCTGCTAGGCGATCTGACCGGCTACGAGGCCATCTGGGCGGCGAACCACTCGGCCGTCAGGGCCAGGCCGGCGTCGAGCGCGACCGTTGGCTTCCAGCCGAGCAGTTCGCCGGCACGGCTGGCATCGACGAGGTTGGATCGCAGGTCGCCCGGCCGAGCTGGCCCGTGCTCCGGTGGCGGCAGTGTCGCCCGCCGACCACGACGGGTGAGAGCATCGCCGACGGCGGCGCGAATCATCGCCTCGAGTTCGTTGACGTCTGTGCCCAGACCGGTGCCGATATTCAGGCTCGTAAGCGTGCCCGGCACCACTTTGGGCAGGTCAGCCGTCAGGGCGAGCACGTTGGCACGGGCGACATCGGGGCCGAAGACATAGTCGCGGATGTAATGGCCGTCGCCATTGATGCGATCGGGTTCGCCCGCCAGCAGCTTCTTGCAGAAGATCGCCACCACTCCGGCCTCACCGTGTGGGTTCTGCCGGGGGCCGTAGACATTCGAATACCGGAGGGCGACTGTCGCCATCTGGTGCTCTTCCGCGAAAAACTTCAGATACCGCTCACCCACCCACTTGGTGATGCCGTAGGGGCTGACCGGATTAGCGGGCGTCGATTCGGGAGCCGGCGTCGTCACCTCTCCATACAAGACGCCGCCGCTGGAAGCGAAGACAACCCGGTGGCAGCGGTGCCTGGCCGCAGCCTCGAGCACGTTGATCAATCCGATGCAGTTGACCTGGGCATCGAAGAGGGGCTCCCGGACAGACCGGCTGACCGACATCTGCGCCGCCTGATGGCAGACCGCATCGGGCTGAGCCGCATCGAACACACGGGCCACGGCCGTCGGATCAACGATGTCGGCGACATGCAGGGGCACGCCGGCGGGCAGGTTGTCCCGCGACCCGCTCGAGAGGTCGTCGAGTACCTCGACACGGTGGCCGGCTGCCAGAAGCCCATCGACAATATGGCTGCCGATGAATCCGGCACCGCCGGTGACGAGGATGTTCATGATGTCTGGTCCAATCCGGCCGGAGGCCGCCAAGCCTGTGAAATCGCCGCATGAGATGGCACAGAGCGATCATACGGTCGCCAATTTCACCCGCAAACGTTGCCAGATGCTCGACGTTCAGGGCGGAAATGCCGGTCTGGCGGCACGTGGCGGGTGTGTCCGAGGGGAACCGGTGCGGCCTGCCGGTGAAAAAAGGCCGCTTTCGAGCTGTTTTGAGAACCGGAATCACCGGGGGGCCTGTTCCTTGACTCGGCTGCGTCGCGGCTGAAAATGTGAGCGAGTCCGAACGATGCCGCGGCTTCCGCCGTACCATCGGTTCTGCCGCGTGCCCTTTTCTTTCCACGTTCACCCCGCTCCCGCTTCCATTCCTCGTCCGAGGCTCCACCATGCCGTTTTCACTGCTGCGATCCTTCGTCCTCGCATGCGGCTCCGCCGCACGGCCAACTCGGCGGCACCGCCGGGGCGTCGGCCCGCGAAGCCGTGAGGCTTCGGTAGGCCTCGAATCACTCGAGCAACGCATGGCACTGACGGTGGCAGCGCCATCCATCCGACTGGCGGCAGCGAGCGACACTGGGCTCCGCAATGACGGCATCACCCGTTTCGCGCGGCCTGTGTTTACCGGCACGGCTCCTGCCCGTTCGAGTGTGGTTGTCTTTGCCGACGGGCAACCGATCGGAAGTACGAGGGCTGGTGTCAATGGTGCGTGGAGTTTGGCAACAGCCAAGCCACTCACGACTGGTGCCCACATCATCACCGCACAAGCCGCGCTGAACCGCCAGACGAGCACGGCAACCCCGATGTGGATGGCTGTCGATCCCACGCCGCCCACCGCCAGCCTCGCGTACGACCCCACTTTCAAAGCGACACCGACCGGACCCGTGACGGGCCGCGCAATACTGACGTTCTCCGAGCCCGTGCAGGCGCAGGGAGTCAAGCTGGCCAATATGCTGTTCACTGACCACGGCGCCAGGCTCACCGTGCCGCTCGGCTCCCCCCTCCTCCGCACCTACGTCGGCGCGATTACGATGACGCAACTCTCTGACCGTTCCTACGCCTTCACGCCCGCTGTGCAGGCTTTTGCCCCGGGGATCTATAGCCTCACATTCCAGAAGACGGGCGTGGCAGACCGTGCGGGCAACCCGCTCGCCGGCCTTGCGGGCAACCCGCTCGCTGGCGCCGTTACGAGTTTCAGAATCGCCTGATATGAGGGTTCACTAGCGAGTGCCTCGGCGAGCACGCGAGCGAGACGTAAATGACTGCCACACAATACTTTAGGTGCGACAATGAGTCGTTTTTCGATGCCTCCTCGCCAGGCTCGCAATCTGTTCAACTGCCTGGTTCACAAGAAAATCCATTCCGCCGGCTTGACCCCCGCAATGCCCGTCATATCCTACGCATCTTACCAAGGGCACTGTCTGCCCCGAGGAATGCAGCCATGAAAAACACCGCCCCACGCAACACACGGAGTGGCTTCACGCTCATCGAATTGCTCGCGGTAATTGCCATCATTGGCACGTTGATCGGCCTGCTGCTGCCTGCCATCCAGCGGGCCCGTGAGTCGGGCCGCAACATGCAGTGCGTCAACAACCTCAAGCAGATGGGCGTGGCGCTCTCCAACTACGAGCAGGCCAAAAAGCGTTATCCGCCTGGCAACGATCAACTCGGTAATCGACTCCATGCGTGGTCGTCGTTCATCCTGCCGTTTCTGGAGCAGTCGGCAGTATCGGATCGCATCGACTACACGAAGCCTTGGGATGATCCCGCCAGCAATCTGTCCAAGATCGACATCACCATTCCCACGTATGTCTGCCCCAGCGGCGTCAAACAGTTCCCGGGTAAGCAGGATTACGGCGGCATTCTCGGCGCCTACATCAAGCCCAACGGCGAGGCCCTTAATCCGCTTACCACCCGCGATGAGCACGGCGGCATCCTCTATGCCACCGATGCCGACTACAAACTCTCGGCCACTGCTGCATCGGTCTCGGACGGGCTTTCGAAGACGCTCCTGGTCGCTGAAGCCGTCGATCGCGAGATGGCTGGTGGTGCCGATACGCACACCTATGGCGACGCCTGTTGGGCCTGCGGCAACAACTGCTTCCCGCTCAATTCCCGAGTCATCAACGACCCGACCGTCGATGCCTTCCGCAGCCTGCACTCCGGCGGCCTCAACAGCCTCTATGGCGACGGCCATACTTCGTTCCTCAGCGATCGGCTGGACGTTCGCGTGCTGATTGCCATCTGCACCCGCACCGGCGGCGAGACCGAGACGGAAGCCTCAAACTAGTCGGCCACACCAAAACAACAGGCCTGGGCAACCCGGCCAACCAACATTGCGGGGCAACCCGTAGTCGGCCGTGCTGACCCCAGCACGGTCGTGATCGAGTGAATGTTTCTTCGAAGAAAGGTTCTCATGATTCGTAATGCTTTCCTTGCCTTGGCGGTCCTCGCCATGGTGGCTTCGGCCAACGCCGCGTTTGCGGGTGGCCGGAGCGGCGGTAGCTCGAAGTCGAACAACCAGTACGTTCGCATCAAGAACAACGGCACCGCGCCGGCGCTCGTGAATGCGAAGAATGGTGCTGTCTCGGCGGCGGGTGGGAAGACGGTTTCTGGCAACGGCGTGGCTCAGTTCACGATCAAGAAGGGCGCGGCCAATGCCTACGTCCAGAACCAGGCGGGCGGCCAGCAGAAGACGCTGCCGTTCTCGTTCCCGAAGAGCCAGTACGTCTACCTGTTGGCTGCGGCCGACACGACGACGTCGACTCTGACCTTCTCCCCCCCGGGGAAGATTTTCTAGTTGTCATCCCGGATCCCCATCCGGATGTCGGCCTGAAAACAGACGAGATCACGAGCCGGACAGCACGTGCGTGGGCCTTGGCCCACCCGTGCCGTCCGGCTCGCTCGTTTTTTGGCCCATGCCCAGTTCGGTCTATGCCAGGTCCAAATGGCCCGGCTCGGGCTTCCCGGACGGCTGCCGTTTGTGCAGGCCAAGGTTCGTGATTAGAACCGGTGTATGAATGCGTTCGCGAGCCAACGATCGGGCACCGCCTGGTGGGCAGATACCCTGGGAGCGGCGGCGATCGCGATGCTGATCGCGGCCCCGTGGCTCTGGCAGGATCTCGTGCCCTGTGAATGGTTCGGCGTGGCGGCCGCGCTCATCTGCCTTCCCCACCTCCGCGGCTGGAGGGGCGAAACGCTTGTGCTGGCCGTGGCAGCGGCGAGCCTGGCCACGGCGTTTCACTGGTCGCCCACGGTGCTCGCCGACGCGATCCAGGCGAGCTACGGGATCGGCCTGGCCTTCACGGTGCCGATCGTGCTCTGGGATGCCTTGCGGCTGGCGCTGCCCTTCTGGTTCGTCAGCCGCACGGTTGTCGACTCCCGCAACGCCTGGCTCCCGGCGGCGCTCGTCGCCGTGGCGACCGAGGCCTTCGTGACGGGCGTCTTTCCCTGGAAGCTCGGCTACAGCCAACTCGCCTGGCCCGTGCTCGTGCAATCGGTCGACCTGCTCGGCCCGGAGGCCGCCACCTTCGTGCTCTATGCCCATGCCGGCGTGATCGTGCTGGTGGTGGAGATGCTTCGCCGCCGCTGGAGGCCTGCGCACGAGGCCATCGGCCCGGCGTGGACGGCGGTGGGTGTCGCGGCGGTGGTGGTCTGCGTGGCCAACCTTGCGTACGGTGCCTGGGCCATGCAGTCGTGGTCGGCGCGGATGGCCGCGGCGACAAAGATCAACGTGGCACTCGTGCAGGTGGACCCTAGCCGCGACGATTCGATCGACGCCCTGCAACGGCTCTCGCGGGTGGCATGCGCAGGTCGCGACCGCCCCTTCGACCTGATCTGCTGGCCCGAGTGCAGCGGCGGCTCCTACTCTGAAAAACTCCCTGCGTTCAACGATCCCGAGCGGATCTTCGCCGAGTCGCGTGAGCCGCAGCGGGGCCTGCGGCCGCTGGCCGATCCTGCCTGCCCGCTCCTGTTCGGCGGCAAGATCTACAGCGGCTATCCCGAACGGCCCAACGACCTCTACCAGTCCGCGATTCTGGTGGACGACGCCGAGCGGATCGTCGGCTGCTACCACAAACGGCACCTGATGCCATTTGGTGAATATGTCCCGGGCACGGCGTTTATGCCCGAACTCCGGCATTATTTTCCGATGGAAGACGATCTCGATGTCGGGCCGGCGGCGACCGTGCTCCCGCTTGGCGACAAGGCGCGGCTGGGCGTGATGCTCTGCTACGAAGACATGGTGCCAAGCGCCGCCGAATCGCTCGCCGACAATGGCGCCAACGTGCTGCTCTCGCTCATCAACGGTTCCTCATTCAAGGCGACGCTCACGCTCCTGCAGCATCGTCTCCTCGCACAGATGCGAGCCGTGGAAAACCGCCGCTGCCTCTTGCGTTGCGCGGCAACGGGCGAGACGTGCCTCGTCTCGCCGTTGGGCACAATCCCCACGCGGCTGCCGCTGAACGTGGAGGATGTCCTCGTCGCCGAAGTGCCCTTGATCGACGCCCGCACGCTGGCGAGCCGGATCGGCCAGACGTTTCCACTTCTTTGCGGCGGACTGGCGATCGCCATCGCCCTCGATCGCGTGCGTCGGCGGCGGACGGCCTGACGCTCCGCCGCGACTTCCTTCGTGGGGGCAAGTTTTCAACTTGCCCTGCAGAGCCGATCGGCGTCGCTCTGCCAGACGCTGTATCCCGGCTTTCCCCCGTGGGGGCAAGTTTTCAACTTGCCCTGCGGAGCCGACCAGCGTTGCTCTACGCCGCGCGGCGGATCGCCGGAGCCTGCGCAGCTTGCCGCGCCTCCACCATCATCCGCGCGACGTCCTTCATGTGGGATCGCGCGGTCCAGCCGAGACGAGCGGTGGCATGCGACGTGTCGGCCTGACCCGAGAGGATCTCGCTGGGCCTGGTGAGCGCGGGATCGCGGACGACATGCTTCCGCCAGTCGAGGCCGAGGCTGGCGAACACCTCACGGACAAAATCTTCGAGGCTCGTCGTCTGGCCGGTGGCGATCACGAAATCCTCGAGCGTGTCGAGTTGCAGCATGCGGTGCATGGCGACGACATACTCCGGCGCCCAGCCCCAGTCGCGGCGGACGGAGAGGTCGCCGAGGCTGAGCACGTCCTGCTCGCCCGCGGCGACGCGGCAGG
>CAYSPN010000596.1:0-4266 GCA_964432895.1 uncultured Candidatus Kuenenia sp. | reverse complement strand
GCCTCAAGCCAACAGGCAAGGCCGGGGGCAGGCTTTTGATAGCGAGCGACTGTGTCTTTGAGACGTCGGCCGGCCTCGGCGGCATCGTCGGCGTTTGACGTTCTCCCCATTTCATGATCCATCCGGGATGTTAGGTGTTTTACCTTGGCATCACCAGGAAGGGTGGGTTTTCGGATGGGAAAGAAGCATTTCGCATAGGAGCGGATTGCGTTCGCGCTACGGCAGGCTGAGTCGGGCACTTCGGTGGCCGAGATCATTCGGAAGCTCGGGCCCAGTGAGCAGACTTTCTATCGATGGAAGAAGCGGTTCGCAGGGCTCGGCATCGCCGAACTGCGACGGCTTCGAATCATTGAGGAGGAGAACCGGAAGCTCAAGCAACTGGTGGCGGACCTGAGCCTCGACAAGAAGATGCTGCAGGACCTGCTCTCAAAAAAACGTTGAGGCCCGCGTTGCGGCGTGTTCTTGTGCGGGAGGTGCAGGTGGCGACGAGAGAGCCGAACGTCGAGCTTGTCGGGTGCTCGGGTTTTCCCGAACGGCCAACCGTTACCGGAGCAGGCGTAATCCGCGGGCCAAGCTTCGTGTGCGACTTCGAGACCTGGCGGCCAGTCGGGTGCAATTCGTATATCCGCGGCTCTGGGTGCTCCTGCGTCGGGAAGAATGGCTTGTGAACAAGAAGCTTGTGTACCGGCTGTACTGCGAGGAAGGCTTGGGAATTAGGCGACGAAAGCCACGTCGGCGAAAGAGCGTTCAGTTTCGCGAAGCCCGTTCGATCGCTCAGCGTGCCAGTGACAGCTGGAGCATGGACTTCGTGTCCGATCAGCTGGTCGGTGGGCAGCGATTCCGGCTGCTGACGTTAGTGGATAAGCATAGTCGTGAGAGCCTGGCCATCGAGGTCGGTCAGCGATTGACTGGAGACGATGTTGTGCGGGTCTTGGAGGGAGTGGCTTCACAGCGTGGCAAGCCGCAGACGATTCGAGTCGACAACGGACCAGAGTTCATCTTGAGGAGCTTGGATCTGTGGGCCTACTTCAACGGCGTGAAGCTCGACTTCAGCAGGCCAGGAAAGCCTACGGATAACGCGGTGATCGAATCGTTCAACGGCCGGCTTCGGGACGAGTGTTTGAACCAGCATTGGTTCTTATCGCTCGACGAAGCACGAGCCGTGACAGAAGCATGGAGGGAGGACTACCATCGCGTCCGTCCGCATGGTGCTCTGGGCAACCGGACCCCGTCGGAGTTCGCGCGGCCGGTAGCTGGGCATGCCCAGCTACCGGCCCTGCATGGCTAACACTTCGGTTGGTACCAAGATGGGGGCGGCGTCAGCGGTTCTCAGGATGACAGCGGTGTGAGCAAGTAGACTCCCGAGCCGGCAAGACATCTGCCCGTCCGGCTCGTCGCTGCCATCCACGGCCTACCACAATCGGGCACACGCCCGTCCGCTCACACAATTCTAACGCAACGCTCACGCCGCACTAACGTTACGCTCATCATACGCTTATGAAAAACGCATATCCATTGAATGCACGCGTAATCCTACAGACGATTCTCCCACAGACACGAAATTTTGCATCGTTGTTGCTAGAAAAGACTAGCGCATGGACGCGGTGATCCATGTCGAACTCACATCCACGGAAAAGGTATTGTCATGAAAAAGGTTCAGGCTTGTCAGCAGATGCCATCCCAGTACGGTCGGCAGGGTTTCACGCTCGTGGAATTGCTGGTCGTGATCGCCATCATTGGCACGCTCGTGGGGTTGCTGCTCCCGGCGGTGCAGTCGGCACGCGAATCCGCCCGGCGGAGTTCGTGTTCCAACAATGTGCGTCAGCAGGGGCTCGCCTTTCATAACATTCTCGATTCGAAAAAACACTTTCCGGCAGCCTGTTACACGACGGATTCCGCTAGTTTAACCAAGTTCCCAACCCCTCCTGAGGGGAACATATCCCGCACAGAGCACTCGTGGCGGGTGCTCGTAATGCCCTTCATGGAGGAGCAAAACGCCGTCAAAAGCTACGACCCAAATCAAAACTGGTTCGCCGCCACTAATCTGACCGTCGCCGAGTCGCCGGTAGCGGTGTTCCGCTGCCCTTCGTCGAGGGTCAGCGAGCCGGTTTTATCATTGCCGACATCACCCGACAGCGACAGCGCCCGACAAGCGATAACGCTCACGAAGCCGCTGGGTGTCACGGACTACGAGACCATCACGGGAGTCAAGAAAAATGTGCTCGGTTCACCAGATCCCTATGCCAGCGGCACCGTCGGCGACGGAGCGCTCGTAAAAGACAGGGTGACCCGTCAGGCCAAGATCTCCGATGGTATGTCGAAAACGATGCTCGTCGCGGAATGTGCCGGTCGGCCCAGCGTGTACAAGGCCGGCACGGTCGTCTCGGGAACAGTCAATCAGTGCACCGGCTGGGCCGATAGCCTGGGGCCGTACAAGATTGATCCGATGACATCCGCCGGCGACAAGGGGGCAGCGCCGAATGCCGGTATCGCCATGAATGTTTCAAATGACGGCGAGTGCTACTCCTTCCATCCGGGGGGCATCAGTACGGTATTCTGCGACGGTTCCACTAAGTTTATTTCGGACAACGTTGAACTCAAGGTCTTCTGTGCGGCGATCACCCGTGCCGGCACTGAACAGGCGGATTCCGTCCAGTGATTCGCGGAGGTGCGTCGTACGACCTTTGGCACGCTACCGCACGGCTTCCGAACCGTGCGGTAGCGGCTGTGTTCGTAGTCGGTCTGGCGGGCTGGTCATGGGGAGCGGCGTTTTCCGCGCAGCCTGGGTCGGTCATCGCTCCCGGGTGCGCAATCACTTCGACTCACGTGATACCGATGATCGAGATCGGTGGGCGCACGACTGCTTCATCAGCCGCTGTGCGGCTGGGAGGAATCAGTGACCTGGCTCCCGCTGGGCATGGGAGCGTCCATGCGGCGGAGACCGCCCGCCTCTGGGTACTGACCGACCGTGGGCCGAACGGCACTATCAAAACGGCTGCGGGGAAACGCCGCACGTTGCTCGACCCTGGCTTCACACCGGCGATCGTCGCGATCGAAGTCACAGTGGGATCGACGGGTGCACCAGCCGCCGGTAATGGATCCGAAGAGGTTGCCGCTGCTCGGATCTTGAAGGTCGTGCAACTCACGGGCTGCTCTGGCCGTCCGCTGTCAGGTCGGCCTAACGGGATCGGCAACGACGAGCCCATCCTCGACGGGACCAGCGCGAACGAGCTAGCTCCCGATCCCAACGGGGTCGATACAGAGGGGCTCATCAGGCTGCGGGATGGCACGTTCTGGGTCGCCGAGGAATACCGGCCGTCGCTTCTGCATGTCTCGGCCGAGGGCCGCACTCTGGCCCGCTATGTTCCCCGTGGGCACGCGCTGTCGGGCGCCGATATGGACGTGCATGATGTGCTGCCGTCCGAATACGGCTCGCGCCGCGACAACCGCGGTTTCGAGGCTTTGGCGATCAGTCCTGATGAGACGCGGCTGTGGGCGATTGTACAGAGCCCGCTCGACAATCCGGTGCCGAAATCGGGCAACGCAACGGGCAACGTCCGGCTGTTGGCCCTCGATACGCAGTCGAAAGCTCCCGCCGCGGAGTATCTCTACCGGCTGGGAGATCCGGCGGCTCCTGGATACCTCTCGCGCGGCGCGCCGCCCAACGATGGCAAGCTCTGCGCGATGGCAGCCATCGATCAGCACACGTTGCTCGTGCTCGAGCAGTCGGAGGAGGGCGTGGCACGTGTTTATCGTTGTTTGTTGGACGGCGCGACCGACACGCTGCCGAGGAGTATGAGGCCGCTGGACGCTGGTCCGGCGCTGGAGCAGGTCGGGGATCTTCCCGCCGAGGGTATCGTGCCGGTCGGGAAGCGGCTTGTCGCCGACCTCGCTCCGCTCCTGCCCACTCTGCTCCGTGACGTACACGGCAATCCAGATGCACAAGTGGCGCTCAAGATCGAGGGGATGGCGATTCTGGATCGCGAGCACGTCGCTTTCGTGAATGACAACGACTTTGGTGTCGGGGCAACGAATGGCGAGGCGGCACCGCGGAACTGCCTGTGGATCATGCAGGTGGAGCCGCTCTGGTAGTGCTGTCGGCAGCATCCAAGATGGCATTCGAGAGATAAAGCAACATCTCTTCTGTAAATCGCGGTTTTCAGAGGCGGGTCATCTGGCTTCCATGTTCAGGTAAGACCGTTCGGTTTCCCAGTCGTCGCTGATTTCACTGAGGACTGCCGAGACCAGCCTCAGCAGTGATGCCTC
>CAYSPN010000595.1:0-2081 GCA_964432895.1 uncultured Candidatus Kuenenia sp. | reverse complement strand
TCTTGACGCTCGTGCCGCTCAAGCTGATCACGGCATGGCTCAACAATGCCCGCATGGACGATTTCTTCCGCGCCCACGGATTTCGGCTGGGGCCGATCGCGCCGGGAGAGACGACCGAGGGCTTCGTCTTCACACCGCTTGATATGGGCACGAAGGCGGTCCACGTGCGGCTGACCAGGCTGGGCAACATCCGGCAGACGATTGCCGCGGCCATCGGCTTCGCCAAGCCTGAACCCGGCGGTGGCGATCCCACCACCGCCGCGCCCGCTGCCACCGACTTTTTCTTCACCGTGCCCGTGCCGGGCATCGCCGCCGATTATCTCGACAGGGATTTTGCCAGCATCCGACCGGCCGCGTCGGTGGAGGCGTGCACGGTCGACACGCTCGTATCACGACTGGAGGCGATGCCACCGGCCACGATGAACGCGACCCACTCGCGGCCCGGGGATCCGGTGAACCTCGTCCTGATCGGCGAGTTCGAGACGCTCCTGAGCGGGTTCGCGGCCCGGTGGGACGAGAGCGAGACGATCACGCTGGCCACCTGCTGGAAGACGGTGCGGGCGTTTCTGTGGGGATCGAACTACCGCTATTCGCCCGTCAGCCCGCTGCATCTCTTCGGCCGTGATCAGGACATCGCCCTGCAGCGGACGCGGCACTCGATCAACGAACGGCTCCATCTGCGGCTCTGGCTCACGCCGCTCTCGTTCGAGGGGAAGCCGGTGTGGGTGGGGCAGGTGAGCCGTGATATCGGCGTGCGATTCACCACGAAGGCGTGGAACCTCACGACGCACCGGATCGACCCCAACGTCGACGAGTCGCGAGACTACGTGATCGAAGACCTGATGCTGGCCGGGCGGGTGGAGGCGGCAGGCTACGTGGGCGGAGTGGCCGCCTGCCCCCGCGATGCCCCGCACCGCAACCTCACCGGCGATCCCTACTACACCGACGGCAAGCGGGCCGTGATTCTCCTTGCACCGAAGCGGACGCCGCCCGCCGGAATCGGCGGATGTGGGAGCCAAATAGGTGCCAGCCACCAATGATAACGAGGGAGTTTTCGACACGGAGGATTTGCCCATGCGTCTTTTGATTGCAACGCTGCTCTGCCTGACCGCGATCGCCCGCGCCGAGGAGAAGGCCGACCTGCCAGTGGTCGACATCTCGGGGCAGAAGGACCGGCAGGTGATCGTCGCCGCGGGGACGGAACAGGTTTACCAAGGCCATCCGACCACGCTGCTCATGCCCGACGGAAAGACGATCTTCGCGGTCTGGTGCGTCGGCCACGGCGGCCACGCCGGTCCAATGGCTCGCAGCGACGATGGCGGATTGTCCTGGACGCGACTCGACGATCAGCTGCCGACGGGCTTTGCAAACCACCAGAACTGCCCGAGCATCTACCGGTTGTTCGATCCCTCGGGTAAGGAACGCCTCTGGGTCTTCTCGGCCGCCCTCGGCACGCGAACCGGCCCCGGGATGCCGCGCCTCCTCAGCGAAGACGGCGGCAAATCCTGGAAAGAAATGCCGCCGCTCAACTTTCCATGCGTGATGGCGTTCAGCAGCATCGTCCGGCTCGACGACGGTCGGTATCTCGGGCTCTATCATCGCGGCCCTGCCCGTGGTGGTGAGGGGAATGGGCTCGTGACACTCCAATCGATCACGGCCGACGCCGGGCTGACATGGTCCGAGCCCAGGATCGTCGTGGAGGTTGCCGGCAAGAACCCGTGCGAGCCTTTCGTCTTCCGCTCTCCCGACGGCAAGGAACTGGCCTGCCTGCTCCGCGAGAACACCCACAAGGGCAGGAGCATGATGATGTTCAGCCAGGACGAGGGCGGCTCCTGGTCGCAGGCCGTCGACACGAGTTGGGGCCTGACCGGCGACCGCCACAATGGCGTCTTCACAAAGGACGGCCGCATGGTCGTCTGCTTCCGTGACCAGGCCATCAACAGCCCCACCCGCGGCGATTTCGTCGCCTGGGTCGGCACCTACGACGACCTCAAGCAGGGACGTCCGGGCCAATACCGCATCAAACTGTTGCAAGACTTCAGCAAGAAAGGCGACTGTGGCTACGCCGGCGTCGAGCTTCT
>CAYSPN010000594.1:0-3122 GCA_964432895.1 uncultured Candidatus Kuenenia sp. | reverse complement strand
TCCCAGCCCGCTTCCACTCCTGTTGGCCGACGGGAATGCCGAAGCTTCCCGCTGGCGACGGACATCGCATCCGGCGATGCAACTGCTCCGCGGAGGACAAGCAGCCCATGAGTCGTCAGCGCCCGCAGAACATCCGTTTCGCCGGCGACGCCCGTACTATAGGGGGCAGTCGCTGGGGGTCAAGAAACCGCGATCCGTACCGTGATCAGTACGGAATATACATCGCGGTGCGGGCTGGCCGCAGGCCGCCGAAGAGTCCGCGCCGATAGAGCGGCACGGCCACCGCGGCGGGGGCGTAGTAGGTCGTCACCGGCGCTGCGTAGACCGGAGCCGGGGCGTAGTAGCTGGTCACGCTTACCGGCGACGAGACCGTTTCCACTGCGTAATTGGCGACCTGCGTCACGGGATAATTGGCGACCTGGGTCACGGGGTAGCTGGCGACCGGATAGTTGGCGACGTAGCCGGTGGCAATGGGCGGGGAGAACGCGGTGACGGCGGCATAGTTGCCGGCGGGCGAGTAGTTGGCCATGTAGCCGCCCGGGTAGCCGGCTGCCATCGGGGCGTAGCCGGCGGCAACTGGAGAATAGTAGGAAGTGACCGGCCGAAGGGTTTCGTACATCACGACCTGCCCGTGAGCGGGTGATGCGGAGGCGACAAGGCAGGCTGACACAGCCGCCGACGCCAACAGAACCTGCCGGGCCAACCCGGTCCGGGGCAGGCCGTTCGAAGACAAACAAGCCAGACGCGAGATGATCGAGAGGGGAAGAATCATGACGGTTTCCTTGTAATTCCTTCCTTGGAAGAGCGGCCCGGAACCCACCGGCTCAAACGGGGGCGATCGGCCTTGTTGCCGCGCGGCCGATCCCTTGAGAATACGTTCGCCACCCAGGCAACTGCAAACTGCCCGTAAACTCAGCCATTCGACGCATGTATTGAGGCGACACTTGGAATCGATCACGCCCCACACCTCGATCACGCCCCCCGCCGCTGGTGGCTTTCGGTCGCTGTTGGCCCTTAGGGCGCTTACGGTCATCAACGACAACGTGCTCCGCTGGCTGGCGATCGGCCTTGGCAAGAAGGCGGTCACGGGCGGGCAGGTGGCCCTCGTGCTCACGATCGGCACGGCTGGGTTCGTGCTGCCGTTCGTGCTGCTGGCATGGTTGGCCGGTTGGATCGCCGACCGATATCCGAAGCGGTCGGTGATTGTCTGGTGTAAGTTTGCCGAGGTCCTCATCGCAGCCGCCGCAGCCGCCGCCGTGGCCTGGGGCGTGCGGTCGGGGGGGGCGTTCGCCGGCCTGCCCGCGGGACTGTGGCTTCTGTTGGCGACCGTGATCGTGATCGGTTGCCAGGCGGCGCTGCTCGCGCCCAGTGTGATTGGCACGATCCCTGAGACGGTGACCGCACCCAGGCTCTCGCATGCCAACGGACTGTTTGCGATGGTCACGCTGGCCGCCACGCTCGCGGGCATGGCGGGGGGCAACTGGCTGGCCGACGGCACCGTCGTGATGGGCCACGATGGCGTGCTGGGCAGCGATGGAAAGATGCACTCCGCGCCAGAGTGGATGCATGCCTTTCCGGCGGGGATCGTGCTTGTCGGCCTCGCGTTGGCCGGCTGGATCGCTGCGATCCTGCTCGTGCGCCGGCCCGCGGCCGACCCCACCGCCCCGCCTCCGTGGAACGCCCTCTCCCGCACCTGGGGCGACCTCACCGAACTTTTCCACCATCGCGAGTTGGCCGCCGCGGCAGTTGGCATCGTCTTCTTTTGGGCACTTGGCGCCGTGGCGCAGCTCAACGTCGATCAATACGCGACGGAGGCGGGGGCGACCTCACAGGGGCAGGTCGTGCCCCTGTTGATTGCGTTGGTCAGCGGCATCGGCCTCGGCAGCCTCGTGGCAGGGAAAGTGTCGACCCGCGGAGTCGACATGGGGCTCGTGCCGCTCGGCGCGATCCTGATGGCCCTTGGCTCGTGTGCGCTGGCTGTTGGTCCGCGCACGATCTTTGCAGGCGCCTGCGGCGGGACGGGGGTCGCCTGGTGGTGGGCGGCAGCGTCGCTGCTCGTGCTCGGCCTCGGAGCCGGGATCTTCGACGTGCCTCTGGAGGCAGCCTTTCAGGAGAAGAGCCCGCCGGCCCGCCGCGGGGCCTTGCTGGCCGCCGCCAATCTGCTCACGTTCGCCGGCATGTTCGGGGCCTCGATGCTCTACGGCCTCCTGCGGAGCCCCAGCCCTTGGGCAACGGCCCAGAACGCGGCCGCCACGGTGCAGAGTGGGCTAGCCGCCGCGCCGCCGCTGCTCTCGGCCCGCAGCATCTTCGTGCTATTCGGGCTGCTGGCCGCCGCGGCCGCCGGCCTGGCAATCTACGCCGCTCCGCGGGCATCGCTGCGGATCTTTGTGGCGTCGATCGTGAACGCCACCCACCGCTTCCGAGTGGCCCATGCCGAGCGCCTGCCCGCCACGGGGCCAGCCGTCGTCGTGGCCAATCATCTCTCCTGGCTCGACGGTTTCATTGTCGTGCTCTCGAGTCTGCGGCCGATCCGGATGGTGGTCTATGGCCCGAACATCCAGGGGAAATTCCTGCGGATGCTTTCAGATCAGTGGCGGTTCATCCTCTTCGATCCGAAGCCCAAATCGATGGGGCAGGCGCTGAAGGCGATCCAGTCAGGCCTCGCCGCGGGCGATGTGATCGGCATCTTCTCCGAAGGGGGCATCTCGCGGACGGGGCAGATTCTCGGCTTCAAACGCGGCCTCGAATGGATCTTGGAGAGGGTCGAGGCGCCGATCGTGCCGCTCCACATCGACGGCATGTGGGGTAGCCCGCTGTCGTTTTCCGAGGGCCGCTATTTCACGAAGTGGCCGCGGGTCTTCCGTCGGCCGGTGACGCTCACCTACGGCACCCCCCTGCCGATCGGCACGCCCTGCCACGAGGCCCGGCTCGCGCTTCAGGAGCTCACCGCGACGGCTGTGAGGAACAGGATGCTGGCTACCCGGCCGACGGAACTCGCCGCAGCCGCGGCGACCGCCGAGGCCTTCGACGGCTGCTGCCTCGTGCGGCGCGGCGACCGGCTGCTCGCCTCGTTGGCCGCAGGTGATCCGCTCCATGATTCGCTCGGGATGCACGGGGCGAAG
>CAYSPN010000593.1:0-2052 GCA_964432895.1 uncultured Candidatus Kuenenia sp. | reverse complement strand
GGCCTGTCCCGCATCATCGCCAGAAGTTTCTCAGCGAGGCTTTGCGCCTCGGCCGACACGTGTGTCCCACGCACGGCCAGCAGCACGGCGGCCCCCAGCACAAAGAGCCCACCACCCACGAGCATGGCCCCGACGACACTTGCCACCGTCCGCCACGCCGCAGGCCCGCCGGCGACCACCGGCCACCGCAGACAGAACGTGCGGCGGAGATCGACCCGTTGCCAGGCCATGAGCAGCACCAATGGCAAGACCACCGCGGCGGCCTGCTGCACCGGAATCGCCAGCGCGAAGTCGGCGGGCGCGATGCCCTGCGCATACCAGAGGCCGGCCAGGCCGATGGCCAACGCCGTAAACCCCTGCGCGACGGAGGGGCGGCGGCGGCGGCCGGGCCGCGACCAGAGATTGCCGGCGACGTCGGGCCCCCGAAAGAGAATCTCTTCGTCGGTGAGCAGGTTCGCCGTGATTTGCAGCATGAGCCAGACGATCACGGCCGACGAGATCAGCGACACGGCCAGCGGCAGGGCCAGTTTCTCGAGCGGCCCGGTCGCCGCGGGCCGGTCTGGCAGACCGGCGGGCCGTGACTGGGCCTGGCCTTGCTCACCGTCTGACTGGAGCAAGGCTGGCCGTTCGTCAGGCTCGAGCGTGGCGCGGGCCACCGCCACCTGCCCGGCGAACGGCACCGCCGGGAGCAGCGTGTTTCTCCCGAGATCGATGACAAGACCTGCACCGGCCAGGGCGCTTGCCATGAGCAAGACGGGCGTGAGCGTGTTCTGCGCCTCCTTGCCGCTCTTCGACGCGGTTGTCACGGCAAGGCACATCGCCGCCGCCACTGCCGAGAGGCCGATGAACGCCAGGAGCGACACGCCCACGACGATCGGCAGGTGACCCTCCGGCAGGAGTTTCCCGCCCTGCGGCAGAAAGCGAAGCGACACGGCTGTCGTCAGGGCGATCGAGACGACATTCGCCACGAGCGTCGCCAGGGCCACCGCCCAGACCGCGAGAAACTTTCCCGCCACGATGTCGATCGCCGCGCAGGGGGCGATCAGCAGCGTTTCGATCGTGCCACGTTCCTTTTCGCCGGCGATTGCATCGATGGCCGGGTAGAACGCGCCGGTCATCGTCAGCACGGCCAGCAGCACGAACACACCCCCAGCGGCCGTTGGCAGGATGCTCCGCGTGGAAATCGTGCCCGGCAGATCCATCTTCCCCGTGAAGCGGACAGCAACCGGATCGAGCACGCTCTCCGGAAACCGGCTCGGTCGATCCGCCGCCTTCTGGCATCGTCAGCCAGGCCCCTCATCACCGCGGTGAACTGGTCCCGCACCCGCGGCGGCAGCGCTTTCGTGTCGGATCCCTGCGCCTCGATCGGGATCGTGCCGTTGCCATCGAGTTGATCGAGCACTTGCTCCGGCACCTCGATCCATAGATCGGCCTGGCCGGCTTCAACCGCGGTCCTGGCCTCTTCGGCAGACCCAAACCCAAAGGAGACCGACGCCGGCCAGTCGAGTTTGGACCGGCCCTCTTCCGGCTTCGGCAGTCCGCCCATGCGTTCCGCCAACGCCTGTGCATCCCATGGAGAACCTGAGAACACGACGACCAGATTGGCGGGTGCCGCCCGGGAGTCGATGTCGGAGAGCGCCGTCCGCACCCCCAGGGCGCTGGAGAGCGCGAGAATGGGATACATCGCCATCGGTAGCAAGAGCGTGACGAACAGCGTGCGGCGGTCGCGGATGAACTCGAGCAGGTCGCGACGGGCCAGCGCCAGCCGCGCCTTGGCACGCAGGCCGCTGGTTTCATGGCCGTTCGCCGGACGGCGATGGTCGGAAGCGGTCATGACGCCGCTCCCGCGGCGATCGCCGCAAAAAACGCCTCTTCGAGGCTCGCATGGGGCCCGAGGATCTCCGCGGGCGTTCCCTGCGCCACGATGCGGCCGCCGTCGATGATCACGAATCGGTCGCACCGGTGCTCGATCTCGTGAAGCCGGTGCGTGGAGAGCAGGATCGCCCGTCCATCGGCACGGAGGCCGTCGAGCAGATGGAGCAGATCGCGTGC
>CAYSPN010000592.1:0-7471 GCA_964432895.1 uncultured Candidatus Kuenenia sp. | reverse complement strand
CCTCCGTCTGCTCGCCGTCTCACACCTGATGATGGCCGCCGTCTGCATCCCGCTCACCTGGGCCGCCTGGCCCGCAACGTCGCCCCCCGTGCGGCTCTTCGCGGTCCCGCTGGCAGCCTCGGTGGGCTTCTATCTGCTCGGCCAATCGGCCCTCTTCGCCGCTCTCAAGCGGGTGGAGGCGTCGCGGATGGCGCCGCTGTTGGGCCTGAAGATCGTGATGCTCGCGGTCATCGTGTCATTCGTGCTGGGTCATGCCCTCGACACCAGGCAATGGCTGGCGGTGGCGCTCAGTGTGGCGGCAGCGGCGATGCTCCAGGCAGGCCGAGGCGCGGTGCCTGCCGGTGCGTTTGGCTTCGTGCTGTCGTGCTGTCTCTCCTTCGCCATCTCCGACATTTTCATTCTCCGCCTCATCGACGGCCTGCAGACGGGGGCCATTGAGTCGAGCGGAGCGATCAGCCGGTTGCATGCAGGAGGTCTGGCGATGACGCTCACCTACGGCGTCTGTGGGCTTTTGTTTGTGCCGCTGGGAGTGGCCCTGCGGCCATACACGCGGGCCGACTGGGTGGCTGCGGCCCAATATGCGTTCGCGTGGCTTGTGTCGATGGTCGGCCTTTACTGCTGTTTCGGCCTGGTAGGCGTCGTGTTCGGCAACATCATGCAGTCGACACGGGGCGTGATGTCGGTCGCGATCGGCGCGGCGCTGGCCCATCTGGGCTGGCACGAACTGGAGCAGCGGGTTGATCGGGCCACGCTCCTACGGAGGCTGGCCGCGGCCCTGCTGATGACCGCCGCAATCGCGCTCTATGTCATCGACCTGTGGTAACCCGTTGAATAGCCCGCTCTTCATCCAAGCCCGCAGCGCAAGCAAGGGAATGCGGGTGGCCTGACAGGAACGCGACACGGATTCCTCTCGCTTGCGCTTCGGGCTTGCATGGATGCGTGCATCAATGAGCGATACACTGTTGGCAATGCGACCCGCGGGGTGCCGCGAGTCTTTTACCTCACAACACAATGGGTCCCACGATGTCACGCCTGCTTGCCACGCTGCTCGGTTCGTTCGTGATCATGATGCTGGCCGCCGGCGATTCGTCGGCCGCCGAGCCCACCGCGGACAAGGGCCTCACGCTCAGGCATGTCGTGCTCTTCAAGTTCAAGGACACGTCGACGGAGGCCGATGTTGCGCGGATCGTGGCCGCCTTCCGCGGCCTGCCGGCGAAGATCAAGGAGATCGCCGACTTCGAGTGGGGCACCGACGTGTCGCCCGAGGGGAAGTCGCAGGGGCTCACGCACTGCTTCCTCGTGACGTTCAAGTCGGAGGCCGACCGCGATGCCTACCTGCCGCACCCAGCCCATAAGGATTTCGTCGCGATCGTGGGACCCCACGTCGACAAGGTCTGCGTGGTCGACTTCTGGTCCCACGACTAGCTGGCTGTTCAGTTGTCGGCTGCCATCAGTGCCCCGGCCGCGGCGGCGATCATCGGGCGGTGCTCGGCCTCGATCGGGTCGAGCAGGGGCAGCAGCGGACCGGTCTTCGCGATGCCGGCACCGGCGACCGCCTCGTGGAGCACGCGGATCGGGCTGAGCGCGTTGCGCAGGTTTTCCAGCGGCTCGAACACCATGCGGATGCGCTCGGCCTCCGTCCAGTCGCCACGGCGGATCGCCGCGAGCATCGCCTGCGAGAGTTTCGGCGCCACGCACCCGCAGCCGGTCGTGAACCCGCCGAGACCGAAGTCGCGAAGGTGGACGATCGCCGGCTGCTCGCCGATACCGCTGATGATCATCTTCGGATCGACGACGCCGACCAGTTCGCGGAGATACGGATCGACCGCCGGATCCTGACGGACGGTCGCATACTTGATGGCACTGATGAGCCCGTCGTCGCAGAGCGCGGCCACGTGCACGGGGTCGATGAATCCGTCGTGCTTGATGTAGAGCAGCGCCGGGATGCCCGCGGCCTCGACGAAGTGACGCACGCCCGTGGCGACGCCGGCACTCGTCGTGATCCCCTGCTGCGGAAGCACCATCGCCGTCTGGAAGGCGTGCTTCCGCAGGATCTTCGCATGCTCGAGCATGAGACCATAGGTCGGGCCAACCGCCGGCACCACAAGCGTCGATGCCGACGCCGTGGCGGCGAGCATTGTCAGGAGCGGGTCGTATTCCGTGAGCGGGAGATGGTAGAGGTTCGCATTGCCGCCGTAGAGCAACAGCGACACGCCCCCCGCTTCCATATGCCGGATGAGTCTCGTGTTTTCCGCGACGTCGATGTTCCCCGCGGCGTCACGGGCCAGCGGAGGAACGGCCATCACGGAACGCTCGAGGTGGGCCTTCGTGAGCCGGGGCGAGGAATCCATCTTTTGTCTCCAATGGCAGGGTTGGCAGGGGCGGTAACCGTAGGCACGGTGCCACCGACGCGGGCTTTAGAAAATGTCCGGCTCCGTCGGCGGGCCGCCCCGCTCGAGGAATCGGAAGTCACAACCGTGATCCGCCTGCGTCGACTCTTCGAGAAAGAGCTTGCCATAGCCGCGGGTGAACTTCGGTTCGGGCGGTTGCCAGACAACGCGGCGGCGACTGAGTTCATCGTCGTCAACCAGCAGGTCGAGCGTGCGGGCCTCGACGTCGAGGGCGATCTGGTCGCCGGTCTTCACGAGGGCCAGCGGCCCGCCGACGGCGGCCTCCGGTGCCACGTGCAACACGCATGTTCCGTAGCTCGTGCCGCTCATGCGGGCATCGGAAATCCGGACCATGTCGCGGACGCCCTGTTCGAGCAGCGGCTTCGGGATCGGCAGCATGCCCCACTCCGGCATGCCTGGCGCGCCGAGTGGTCCGGCATTGCGGAGCACGAGCACGTCGTCAGCCGTGCAGCCGAGCGACGGATCGTCGATCCGCGCCTTGAGATCCTCATACGAGTCGAACACGATTGCGCGGCCGGTGTGCTTGAGCAGCCGCGGCTCGGCGGCCGTCGGCTTGATCACGCAGCCGTTCGGGGCGAGGTTGCCGCGGAGCACGAAGGTGCCGCCCGCCTGCGAGAGCGGCCGATCGATCGGCAGGATGACGCGTTCGTCGATCACCTCGGCGCCGGCGATGTTTTCGCCGAGCGTGCGACCGCTGACGGTCAGGCAACTGGTGTCGAGCATCGGCGACAGCCGCGAGAGCAGCGCCGGGACGCCGCCGGCGTCATGAAAGTCTTCCATCAGAAACTCGCCCGCCGGACGGAGGTTGCCGATGACGGGGGTCGTGCGAGAGAGCGTGTCGAACCGGTCGAGCGACAGCGGCACACCCGCCCGCCCGGCCAGGGCGAGCAGATGCACGATCGCATTGGTCGACCCGGCCAGCGCCATGTCGGTGACGATCGCGTTATCGAACGCCGCCGCCGTGAGGATCCGGTCCGGACGCAGGTCCTCCCAGACCATGTCGACGATCCGACGGCCGCAGGCGGCCGCCATCCGGGAGTGCGCCGAATGGACCGCGGGGATCGTGGCGGCGCCCGGGAGCATCATCCCCATCGCCTCGGTGATCGCCGCGAGCGTGGAGGCCGTTCCCATCGTCATGCAGGTGCCTGGAGACCGCGCGATGCCCTCCTCGAGCTGCCGCCACACGCAGCTGTCGAGGCAGCCTGCCTGCCGCTGTGCCCAGAATTTCCAGACATCGGTGCCGCTGCCGAGCCGCTGATCCCGCCAGCGGCCTGCCAGCATCGGCCCCGCCGGCATGAAGATCGCCGGCAGATTCGCCGTGATGGCCCCCATCAAGAGGCCGGGCACGGTCTTGTCGCAGCCGCCCATCAGCACCGCACCATCGACGGGATGGCACCGCAGCACCTCCTCGACCTCGAGGGCCAGGAGGTTGCGATAGAGCATCGCCGTCGGCTTCATGAACATTTCCGACAGGGCGAGCACCGGGATCTCCACCGGAAATCCGCCCGCCTGCCAGACGCCGCGCTTCACTTCCTGAACACGCTGGGGGAAGTGAGTGTGGCACTGGCTCAGGTCGCTCCACGAATTCAGGATCGCGATGACCGGCCGTCCCTCAGCCTCCTCAGCCGAGTAGCCCATCTGCCGCAGGCGGCTGCGATGGCCGAAGCTCCGCAGGTCATCCGGCGCGAACCAACGCTGCGACCGCAGGGCACTGGGCTCGAGTCGTCGCTGGTTTTGCGTGTCTGCCATGCTGCACGTGCTTGTCCGTGGCCCGTTCGTCACTTCATCGTGGCTGAACGGCGGCGGGCATTGTACGCTCTGAGCCGCGACTCACAACGAGTCCATACGAAGGCACTCCCGTTATGACGCCGCTCGGCATCCTTATCGTCGCGCTCGTGGTGGTGGTCGGCGGCGTGCTCGCCTTTCGGCTGCACCCATTTTTGATCCTGATCATCGCCGCCTTCGTCGTGGCCCTGCTCACGCCGAATGGCGATGCATCGCTCGCGGCGCCGGGACAGCGGGTTGCGGAGGGGTTCGGCAAGACGGCCCTCGACATCGGGATCGTAATCGCGATGGCTTCGATTCTGGGCACGTGCCTCTCGGCCGCGGGGGGCGCCCAGCGGATCGTGGTCTCTATCCAGCATCTCGTCGGCGAACGGCGTACGCCGCTGGCGCTCTTGCTGGCAGGATTCGTGCTCGGAATCCCGATGTTCGCGGAGACGGTTTTCTATTTACTGCTCCCGCTGGCCCGTGCAGCCTGGGACCGCACCGGCAGGCATTATCTCTTGTGCGTGCTATCAATCGTGGCGGGCGCCACGATGACCCATTCACTGGTGCCACCGACCCCCGGACCGCTCTTCGTCGCCGACGCACTCAACGTCGACATGGCAACGATGATCGGCGTCGGCTCGATCGTGGGCCTGATCGCGGCCTTGGCCGGGTATGCCTACGCCCGCTGGGCCGACCAAAAGTGGCCGTTGCAGCCGAAGCGAGCCGGCCATGCCGCGGGCACCGGCGACGAGCACGATCCCGCGGACGAAACGCCGCCGCCGGCCGCCCCCGCCACGCTGCCACCGCTCTGGGCGGCGCTGCTCCCGATTCTCCTGCCGGTCGTGCTCATCAGCCTCGAGTCGGTCTCGCAGTCAGCGCCGGCGATGTTTTCCCCGACGGCGCTCTCCGCAATCCGGCTCGTGGGTGAGAAGAACGTGGCGCTGTCGCTCGCCGCCCTGGCAGCAATCCTCGTGCTCTATCGCGCGGGTGGTGGCATGCCCGCCGTCCGCCGCACGATCGCGGAGGCGGTCACCGAGGCCGGCGGCATCATCCTCGTGATCGCGGCCGGCGGGGCGCTTGGCGGCGCCCTCCGGCAGGCCGGTCTGGCCCAGCTCTCGGCCGGGCTTGCAACGGGGGCGGGCATCGCCGTCATTGCCATCGCCTGGCTGGTGACCGCAATCATTCGTGCGGCCCAGGGATCGGCGACGGTGGCGATGATCACCGCCGCGGGCGTGATGGCGCCGATCGTGCTCGACGGCAGCCACGCCTTCCACCCCGTTTACATCGCCGTCGCCATCGGCTGCGGGTCGAAGATCGGCATGTGGATGAACGACAGCGGCTTCTGGGTGATCTCACGGATGAGCGGCATGTCGGAGACGCAGACCCTCCGCTCGGCGTCGGTGATGGTGTTCGTCGAGGGCACGGTCGGCCTGATCGCCACGCTCGCACTGGCACTGGCCTGGCCGATGCGGTGACGTGGATGTCTACACAAAAACTTGCACTTTGTGCAATCTTTTGTGTAGTCGCATGCCTTGCCTCTTCCATGCAAGCCCGACGCGCCAGCGAGGGAATCCGGGCCTGATTTCTGCGTGATGGATCCCGTTTCCCCTTGCTTGCGCTGCGGGCTTGGATGGAGGAGGGGTTCCATGCAACCCCGACGCGCCAGCGAGGGAATCCGGGGCCCCGGCGGCTTTTGTCTCGTCGTGCATCGACCGTGAATTGCTGGGAAATCCCCGTTATATGATGGCGGTTGTCCAAAAACGGGGCCGATGGGAAGAGTGTCTATGGAGGGTTGTCTTGTGCCGGCTCCACTGAATCATGAACAGTTCATGCGGCTTTTCCTGCAATCTGAGCGGGAATTGCTGCGGTATGTCATGGCGCTGGTGCCCAACGTGAGCGATGCGCGGGACGTGGTTCAGGAGACGGCGCTGGCACTCTGGCGTGAGATCGGCAAATACGATCCCGCCAAGCCGTTCATCCCCTGGGCCTGCCGGTTTGCGCTCAACGAGGCCCGGGTCTTCCTCCGCAAGGAGTTCCGGCAGCGGCGGGTTTTGCGTGAGGACGTCGCGACCCTCCTGGAGCAAAAGCGGCTTGCCGCCGCCACCGAACTCGACGGCCGCCACCTCCATCTCCAGGAGTGTCTCGCGGGGCTGCCGGAGGACCAGCGCGGGCTCCTCCGCGGCTACTACTTCGACGACGAATCGGTCGATGCCTTGGCCAACCGGCTCAGCCGCAGCCGGGAAGCGGTCTATAAGTCGCTGCAGCGGATCCGGCATTCGTTGCAGCAGTGCATTGAACGAAAACTCTTGGCGGAAGCGTAGGCAGCATGAGCCAGTCCTCTCCCGAACTCACCGACCTCATCCACGCCTTTCTCGATGGCCGCGCCACCGACGCCGAGGCTGACCGTCTCAACGAGCTTCTCCTCGCAGATCCGGCAGCCCGCGAGACCTATGTGCAGCTCGCCGACATGCACTCCTGCCTGGCCGTCGACGAGCAGTTGTGGGTGCGGCCCGCGGTCTATTCCGGCAACGAGAGCCACACCATCGAGCCCGTGCGGTCGAAGGGATCGATGCTCGGCCGGCCCCTGCCGGCAGCGGTCGGGGGCCTGGCAGTGGGCCTGCTCTGTGCAAGCCTCACCTTCGGCTACGTCGTGCCATTATTTCTGCACGTGGCCACGCTGGTGAACGACAGCTTCGAGAGTGGGCCGGCGCCGATATCTGTGGGCATGCCCTGCCGGCCTGGCGTCTGGAGTGGTGACCTGTCCGAGGTCGTCGGCCCTTCGCAGGGCGTGACGCCACACAGTGGCGGCAGGATGCTTCGGCTCCTTAGGGCAGACTATCCCGGCAAGTCGCGGCAGGAGGCCGACCCGTCGAGACGGGTGAGCTACGTGGCCGACCAGTGGCGGCTCATCGATCTCCGTCCTTACAAATCCGAGCTGGCGGCAGGCAATGTGATCGCCCGGCTCTCCGCGGCCATGAATGCGGCAGAGTTTCCCGCCTCCGAGGGGTATCGTTGCTCGTTTTCAATCTACGCTCTCGACGCAGAGACCGCAGAGAGTCTGACCCCTGACAACCCGCAAGGACTGAGTGATACGTCGCTGGCCGTGATCAATGCAACCAACGCGTCCCTGGATCGCGATCCGCAGACCTGGCAGATCGAAGGCTGCGAACTGCACGTGCCGGCCGATGCCAGCTACCTGATGGTGCGAGTGGGCGTGACCCACAACTTCGAGCAGAGACGGGTGGATTTCCCTGGCCACTTTATCGACGACGTGAAACTGACGCTCGACT
>CAYSPN010000591.1:0-1830 GCA_964432895.1 uncultured Candidatus Kuenenia sp. | reverse complement strand
CCGTGAGCTCAAGCACGCGATCGAATATGCCGCGGTGGTCGCCCGCGGCGGCATGCTGCGGCCGGAGCACCTACCTGCGCCACCGGCCGCCGCAAGCCAGCCGGCCGGCGGCACTGCGGTCGATGCCCAGGTGGTAGCCGCCGTCGGAGCATGGGTGGATGCCGCCATCGCCAACGGCACCACGACCGCCGGCCCGCTGCACGAACCACTGATGAGCCTCGTCGAAACCACGCTCGTGCAGAAGGTCGTCGATGCCGCGGGCGGCAACCGCACCGCCGCCGCCAAGCTGCTCGGCCTCGACCGAGCCACGCTCCGCTCCAAGCTCGGCCGGTGAACGATTCACCACGCGCGGGGAAAGAATCACCAAGGCGACGAAACGGGGCCGAGGCCAATCCTCTGCGGTAATGAATGGGCTGGCGGCCCGTTCTCCCTTGCTTGCGCTGCGGGCTTGGATGAATGCAGGTTCCCATGCAAGCCCGAAGCGCGAGCGAGGGAATCCGCGACCCGGCGACGAACAGTGGGTCGCGTTTGGCACGCCATGTGCGGTCTCGTCCCGCCATGACCAAGCGCGCTCACCACGTCCGTCCCGGTTTTACCCTCGTCGAGCTCTTGGTGGTGGTCGCCATCATCGGCACGCTCGTCGGGTTGATCCTGCCGGCCGTGCAGTCGGCCCGTGAGGCGGCCCGACGCAGTGCCTGCAGCAACAATGTCCGTCAGCTGGCAATGGCAACGCACACCTACCAATCCGCCAGGGGCACCTTTCCACCGAGCATGCTCCATACGCCGGGAACCGCCTTCGCGAGCAACAACGGCTCCTGGGCGATTCATGGCCGCATCCTTCCCTATCTTGAGGAGGGCGCCGCGGCCGTGAAGGTGAACCTTGAGCAGGCCTGGGACGACGGCTTCAGCCCGGAGAATCTCACCAAGAACTGGGGGACGGTGAAGGACACCGTCATCGGCCCGTTCTTCTGCCCGAGTGAAACGAATCTGGTCTTCCGCACCAAGACCCGCGGTGGCACGGAGGTTCCCTTTGTCTTCCCTCACACATACGGATTCAACTTCGGCACCTGGTTCGTCTATGACCCTGCGACGGGCCAGGGAGGCGACGGGGCGTTCCACCCCAACTCCAATTTTAAGCCAGCAGCATTCACCGATGGCCTGAGCAAGACGCTCTGCATCGCGGAGGTGAAGGCCTTCACCCCCTACGTCCGCAACACAAGCGATCCGAGCGGCAGCTACCCGGCACAGTCGCCCCCGTCCGATGCGGCTGCTATAGTCGGGCTCGCCACCGGCATGTCGGCTGGCGACACCAAGCTCGGCCCAACCACCAACGACAACACAGGCCACACCGAATGGCCCGACGGCCGCGTGCACCACAGCGGCTTCACGACCACGCTGCCGCCCAACACGCGCGTGCCCTATCAATCAGGATCCGCCACCTACGACTTTGACTTGAACTCCCGGCAGGAAGGGAGCAGCGCCACCGCCAAGACATTCGCCGCCATCACCTCCCGGAGCCACCATGGGGGCATTGTGACCATCGCCATGATGGACGGCTCGACGGCCTCGATCGCCAATTCCGTCGAGGCCTCCGTGTGGCGGGCACTGTCGACGCGGAGCAACGGCGAGGTAGGAAAATAGGGACGGGAGCGAATTTCTGGTTGCCACAAGGCGACAAGGCGCTCGCTTGGCTCCCTGGCCAAGGTGCTCCGCACAATTCGCTCCCGTCCCTATTTTCCGCTAGGGTACATGTTCCTTCGGTTCCAGGATCGACGGCATGTGAGCGGCCATCGCGGCCGCGTGCCCGATCTCGGACACTCGCCGCAGGCA
>CAYSPN010000590.1:0-2353 GCA_964432895.1 uncultured Candidatus Kuenenia sp. | reverse complement strand
CCGCACGGCCCAATCGTCAGGCCCGAGCGTGATCCCCTGGGCGGCCGCTTCGAGCGGCGCACGACCGGTGAAATAGGCGAGCGGGTCGTAGCCCATCAGGCTCATGCAGGCCACTTCCGAGCCCGGCGGCAGGCTGTCGGGCACGTGGTTGGTGAGGCCGACGCGGCCGCGGGCGGCGAGCGCATCCATCGCGGGTGTGCGGGCCGCTTGAAAGGGCGTTTTGCCACCGAGCGAAGCCTGCGGGGCGTCAGCGGCACCGTCGGGAATCACGATCACGTATTTCATGGTTGGTTCCTTTATGTCCCAGGCACTGTCCCAGGCTCTATTCCTCGAGCACGCTCAGGCAGACGCTCGTGCCTCGGACAACGTCGGACGTGTCGATGGCGGCGACTGCCTTCTGCACGGCGGCCGACGTACAGGCGTGTGTCATGATCACCAGCGGCACGCCGGTATCCGATGAGCCTGAGACGTCGTGCTGAATGACCGATGCGATCGAGATGCCGTGCTCGCCAAGCGTGCCGGTGATCTTCGCGAGCACGCCCGGTTGATCCTTGACGCGGATTCGCAGGAAGTGCCGCTCGTGGGCCGCGGTGTCGCTGATCCTCGCGGCCGGCGTGTCGGACTCGAGCACGCCGGTCGTGCGGAAGGTGATCGCAGTCCGGCCAACGACCGTGTCGATGATGTCGGCCACGACGGCCGATGCGGTCGGCATCTGCCCCGCGCCCAGACCATGGAAGAACATTCGCCCGACCGCATCGCCCACGATGCTGACGGCGTTGTAGGCCCCGCGGGTCTCGGCCAATGGTGTGCCGATCTTCACCAACGCCGGCGCCACCCGCATCGCGAGCTGGCCGTCGCTCCGGCTGGCCACGGCCACGAGACGGATCCGGTAGCCGAGTTCACCAGCGTATTTCAGGAGGTCGAGGTCGAGGCCGTCGATCCCGGTCCGCGGGATCTCGGCCCACGGCACCCAGACGCCGAACGCGAGGTGGGCGAGGATCGCGAGCTTCTGCGTGGCGTCAGTGCCGTCGACGTCCATCGAGGGATCCGCCTCGGCGAATCCCTTGGCCTGCGCGAGCTTGAGCACCTCAGCGTAGTCGGCGCCATCCTCCTCCATCCGCGTCAGGATGAAGTTGCTCGTGCCGTTCAAGATGCCGCGGATCGATTCGATGCGGTTGGCGGCAAGGCACTCACCGATGGCGGCCACGATCGGGATGCCGCCGGCCACGGCCGCCTCGAAGGCGATCGACCGGCCCCGCTTGCGGGCCAGCTCGAAAAGTTCCGGTCCATGCTCGGCCAGCAGCGCCTTGTTGGCGGTGACCACGTCTTTCCCGTGCTCGAGCAGTTCGATCATCATCGACCGCGCGGGCTCCAAGCCGCCGACGAGCAGAACCGCCACGGAGATCGCGGGATCCCCCGAGATGTCGCGGATGTCGGACGAGATCTTTCCGCCCGGCACCTGCACGCTGCGGGCCTTGGCGACGTCCTTCACGACGGCCCGCTCGACGACGATCGGACGGCCCGCGTGCCGCGTGATGTGGTCGGCCGAGTCGACGAGCAGGCGGACGACGCCCGACCCGACGGTGCCCAAACCGACGACGCCGACACGGACTGGTGCGCTCATGGCGGAAGCAACTCCAAAAAGAAGAGAGCAGGATGAATCTCTGATCGTAATGAGCCTAGCTTGCGGCTGGAAGCATGACGCGCGGTTTTCGGCAAGGTTCGGGTTGTGCCGGTTGTGCCGGCAGGGGTGGGCGGGTTGAGAACGCCGTTCCTCGGTCCCTTGCTTGCGCTGCGGGCTTGCATGAAGAACGGCCCCTCCCATGCAAGCCCGACGCGCAAGCGAGGGAATCCGGGGCGCGGGACTCCAGCCTCCTGTCCTGTTTTTTGCGGATCGCGTACAACAGACCCGCAGTGAAATCTGTCCAGTCGTCGCGGTGAAGGAGCTTCAAGCCTTGGAAACGTCGGCCCGTGAATTTCTCGTCCGTCTCCTGGAAACTCCCAGCCCGTCTGGCTATGAGCAGCCCATCCAGCGGGTGGTGCGCGACTATCTGTCGGGCATCGCCGATACCGTCGTCACCGACGCCCACGGCAACGTGATTGGGGCCAAAAACCCTACCGCACCCATGCGGATGCTGCTGGCGGGCCACTGCGACCAGATCGGCCTGATCGTTCAACACATCGACAACGAGGGCTTTCTCTACGTTCGGGAGATCGGCGGCTGGGACCCGATCCAGCTCGTCGGTGCCAGGGTCGTGATCTGGACCGCGTCGGGCCCGTTGAACGGCGTCATGTCGCGGAAGCCGATCCACCTGCTCACCGAGGAAGAGCGGAAGGTCGTGCCGAAGATGAA
>CAYSPN010000589.1:0-2027 GCA_964432895.1 uncultured Candidatus Kuenenia sp. | reverse complement strand
CCACGCTTCGCATCCGCCTTCTCCCGCACAAGCGTCACGAAGGCGTCGAGATCCGCGGCACTCATGGCGTGGGCCGACGCTGCGGGCTGCGGGCTTCCCGCTGAGCTGCGGGCAATCACAGAGGCGAGCACCTGTGCCAGCGAGGGTTCCTGTCTGCCGGCGGCGCTCAAGGCCTGCTGGCCGTCCTTCGCCGCATCGACGGAGATCGGTGACGGCGAACGCTCGAGGGCTGCGGCCAGCTTTGCCGCACCCTCCTTCGCCTTCAGAAAGGCCTGAAAGACGACCGTGCGTGCCTTGGCATCGCGGGCCGTGCCTAGAAATGTCACGGCCTGCGTGGCAGCCTCGGCCACCGAACCGGGAACGAGGGCGGCGATCGCGGCCGCCGTGAAGGCCTCGTCGTTGCCAGCAGCTGAGCAGAGCTTCAGGAGCGCCGCCCGCGGCTGATCGCCCGGCAGGCCGCCGAGCGCGGTGATGGCGGCATTACGCACCGCGGCCGATCGGATACCCGGCTCGGCAATCCCCGCCAGTTCCTCGGTGGCGGCCGTCACATCCCAGGCTGCCGTTGCCTCGATCGCGCGGGTCGCGCAGTCGTCATCAGGAGATGCTACGAGCTTCTCGATGGCGGACACATCCCCCGATGGTGCAACGTGGCGATGCTTGTGCGAATCGAGCAGATCGCCGAGCAGCGCGGCGGCCTGCGCAGGCGGTGTGGCGGGATTGGCGACCACGTCAAAGACCACGCGAAGCTGATCGGAGGTGCCCAGCTTGGCGATCGTGGAGAGCGCTGCCTGCCGATCGGCGTCGGAAATCTTTCCGTCCGTATTTTCATTCTGGAGCAACGCGACGATTCGCGGCACGGCCCCCGCAGCCTCGGCCGCGGCCACGGCGAAGATCATCCGGCCGAAGCGGCCGTCGTCGGCGAACGTGCCGTCGAGCACGGCGGGCAGCCAGGCGTCTTTCGTTTCACGGGCCGCCAGCCAGACGGCGTAGTCGAGGGCGTCGTCTCGCTCGTGATCGACCGCATGCAGGGCGAGCTCCGCGGCCCGCCTGCCGCCGAGCGTTGCCAACGCTCGCACGCCTTCCAGTCGCACCAGCGCCGAAGGATCGTCAACCGCCGGGGCGAGCAGCTCCACAGGGGCATCGAGCCGGTCAGCCCAGTCGCAGACGATCCGAGCCGCGGCCGCACGGGCCCGCGGATCGGGTGATGCCAGCACGGCCTTGAGCAGACCGGCATCGATATCCTGCCTGCTGCCGCGGTCGAGCCCCTGCCGCAGTCGCAAGGCCTCCAGCCGCTGCCGTTCGAAATCGGGATCGAGCGAATCGAGCGACGCCAGCCACTTCGTCAGCTCCGGCACCACGGCCTCGCTGCCGCGGGCAAAGAGCACCCGCTTCGCCATGTCGCGGGCATAGCTCTCGGGCGACTTGAGATGCCCGAGCAATTCAGGCGTCGAGAGCTTCGTGAAATCGATTCGCGGCAGGGCAGGCCGCCCCTTCGCCGTCACCCGCCAGATCCGGCCATGCGTGCGGTCACGCCGCTCGTCGCGGAAGTCGACCTCGCCATGCTGGATGATCGGGTTGTACCAGTCGGCGATGTAGATCGCCCCGTCGGGCCCCATCTTCACGTCGATCGGCCGAAACGTCACCCGTTGCGAATGGATCAATTCGGGCAGCTTCTCACTGGCGAAGCCCGAGCCCTGCTCCGTCAGACGGAAGCGGCAGACGCGGTTGGCCCGGAAGTCGTTCGTGATGAGCTGGCCCTGTGCGTCGTCGGGCAGATGACGGCCGTCGATGATCTCGAGTCCGCAGTATTTCGGACTGCCCGGATTCATGCCGTGGAGAATGCGAGGCGTGCCAGCTGCTGTCTGGTAGGCCGCTCCCGGAAAGCCGTAATAAATTCCCTCGCCGCCGGCACCATCGGTGACGAGCGATCGGCCCCACCGATCGAAGGCATGGCCCCAGGTGTTCACCCAGCCGCGGGCGAAGACATCGAGCGCGAGCGATTCCGGCGCAAACCGCCAGATGCCGCC
>CAYSPN010000588.1:0-1881 GCA_964432895.1 uncultured Candidatus Kuenenia sp. | reverse complement strand
CGGCCTGCTCGTCGCGTGGGTGCTCGTGCGGATCGATTTTCCCGGGCGGCGACTGCTTGACTCGCTCGTGGACGTGCCGCTGGCCCTGCCCACCGCGGTCGCGGGGCTCGTCTACTCGACGCTCTACGTGGAGCGCGGCTGGCTGGGCCGGTTCCTCGTGCCGCTGGGCATCCAGGGCGCCTATTCATGGCTTGGCATCGTGCTCGTGCTCGTGTTCGTGAGTCTGCCGTTCGCGATTCGCGTCGTGCAGCCGGTGCTCGAGAGCCTCGACCGCGACACCGAAGAGGCGGCGCGAATGCTCGGAGCCAACCGAGTGCAGACCTTCCTCACGGTGATCTTCCCGGCCATCTTCCCGGCGGTGCTGACGGGGTTCGCCCTGGCCTTGGCCCGTGCGCTTGGGGAATACGGTTCGGTCGTGTTCATCTCGGGCAACATGCCGTTCAAAACCGAAATCGCGCCGGTGCTGATCGTGTCGCGGCTGGAGGAATTCGCATATGCCGAGGCGACCGCCATCGCCGTCATCCTGCTGGCGATGTCGATCTCCCTGCTCGTTGTCGTCAATTGGCTGCAGCAGCGGGTCGCCCGCAACGCCCAGTGATCTGACTTCGGATGAATCCCGCGCCTCCCCTGCCCATGTAGCAAGCGATTTGAATCCTCAATGCCTAAGTCGACCATTACTTCCGCCAACCCGTTCACCGAACGGCTGCTCATCGCCGCTGCCGTCGGCGTCGTCGGTCTGCTCATCGTCGTGCCGCTGGCGAGCGTCTTCGCGGAGGCATTCGCCGAGGGTCCTGCTGCCTGGTGGCGGGCCCTGGCCCACGACCCCGACACACGGCATGCCATCTGGCTCTCGCTGACCGTGGCCCCGCTGGCCGTGGCCATCAACACCGTCTTCGGCATCGCCACAGCCTGGCTCGTCTCGCGATTCCGTTTCCCGGGGCGTTCCCTCCTGATCACTCTCTGCGACGTGCCCTTTTCAGTCTCGCCCGTCGTGGCGGGTCTGGCTCTTGTCTTGATCTTCGGCCGGCAGGGTCTGCTTGGGCCGACGCTCGCGTCGCTCGGCTGGAAGGTGATCTTCTCGTGGCCCGGCCTGGTTCTGGCCACCACGTTCGTGACGCTGCCGCTGGTCGTCCGCGAACTTATCCCGGTGATGGAGGCGATCGGGCCGGAAGAGGAACTGGCCGCCGTCAGCCTGGGCGCGAGCGGTTGGCAGGTGTTCACCCGAATCACCCTCCCCAACATCCGCTGGGCGCTCCTGCATGGCATCGTGCTCGCCAACGCTCGCGCGATGGGTGAATTCGGGGCGGTCTATGTCGTCAGCGGCCATATCGCGGGTGCGACCGACACCATGCCGCTTCGCGTCGAAAAGCTCTTTCAGGAGTACCGCACACCGGCCTCGATGGCGGTGGCGAGCGTGCTGGCCGGGCTGGCGCTCGTCACGCTCGTGGCCAAATTCATCATCGAACGCCGACTGGAGGCCGAGGCCCGCGAACTCGAGGCCGCCCGCTCACTCCCCGACACCATCGACGGCTCGGACACTCCGTTCGACGCCAACGCACGCACCACGACGCAGGGAGTCCCCTCATGAGCATCCACATCCGCAGCATCTCGAAAGCCTTCGGCAGCTTCAAGGCGCTCGACGACGTCTCGCTCGACGTGCCGCAGGGCACGCTCCTGGCGCTGTTGGGCCCATCAGGCTCCGGCAAGACGACGCTCTTGCGGATCATCGCGGGGCTCGAATGGCCCGACTCCGGCCGCATCGAGGAGGATGGTGCGGACATCACCGACCGCCACGCACGGCAGCGGGAGGTGGGCTTCGTGTTTCAGCACTATGCGCTGTTTCGCCACATGAGCGTGTTCGAAAACATCGCCTTCGGACTA
>CAYSPN010000587.1:0-3644 GCA_964432895.1 uncultured Candidatus Kuenenia sp. | reverse complement strand
TCCAACCGGTCACGCGTCGACAACATCCAGACGAGCTTCGATGCGGTGCCCGTGATGGGCTCGCTGGTGCGGAACATGGCGAGGAATCAGCAGGTAGAGGCGATGCCCGAGGCCAACCGCGAAGTGATCGACAAGATCATCTCCCGCGCCTGCCGCGAGGTGGATACGCAGGCGGAGCCGCAGTTTGCCCAGATGGCGGACCGCATCCGTGACCGTTTCTGGATGCCACTGGTGAAGCTCGGCCTCAACCCGAAGGCGGTGGCGATGCAGACGACATCCTCGGTGGCGACCATGCGGCTGCGATTGGCGGGTGATACCCAACTCGCCGCCCACACGCCACGGCCCCGCGCCCCCTCCGACGCCATGCTCAGCCTGCAGGTTCACGAATCGTCAGCGAACAACGCGTTCGACCGGCTCGGCATCGCCGGGAAACGGCTTACGCTCGAGGAACTGATCCAGCTTGTCTGCTCCCAGATCGGCGTCGAGCCGCGGATTCCCGAGGAACTACCGGAGGGAGTCGCGGTCGCGTTCGCGAAGACGCAGCCGCTCCGCGTGGAGTGCCGCGATGGACTCGTGCACGTCCATGTCGCGCTCGACGCGATCGAGAGCGGCCGCCGCGATTGGTATGACCTGGTCGCGCACGTCGCCTATCGGCCGGTCTGTTCGGGGCAGCAGGTGTTTCTCGAACGCGAAGGTCCGGTCCAGTTGGGAGGCCCCGGACACGAGGGACGGATGGAACTCGCGCTGCGGACGATCTTTGGCAAGATCTTCCCGAAGGAGAGGCCGATCGCGGTCCTGCCCGACCAGATCGCGAAGAACGAGAAACTCGCCGACGTGCACGCCGTGCAGGCCGTGAGCAGTGACGGCTGGCTGGCGATCACCCTCGAGCAACGCAAGGCCCCGCCCCCCACGATCGCGGCCCCGCCGCGGCCCAAGGACACTCGTCCCGCGGAAGCCCGCCGCAAGACGGTCTGGCGGTAAGACGGTTCAGGGCTGCCCACGCCCCATTGAAAACCCGTGGATCTCGCCGGACAATCCGGGCTTTCCCGCGCCCTTTCCCCGCTCCCTTCACATCACAGGCCGTCATGCACGCCGACCCGCAGTCGTTCCGCATCGAATCCGACAGCATGGGCGAGGTCAAAGTCCCCGCCGACCGCTACTGGGGCGCCCAGACCGAGCGGTCCCGCGACAACTTCAAGATCGGCACTGACCGCTTCCAGTGGGGCCGGGCGGTCAAGAAGTCGCTCGGCGTTCTCAAGAAGTGCGCGGCGCTGGCCAACGGCGAACTGGGCCAGTTGCCGGATGCCACCGTGAAGCTGATCGTGCAGGCGGCCGACGAGGTGATCGCCGGCACGCTCGACGACCACTTCCCGCTCGTCGTGTTTCAAACCGGCAGCGGCACGCAGTCGAACATGAACGCCAACGAGGTGATCTCCAACCGGGCGATCGAGATCGCCGGCGGCGTGATGGGCTCGAAGAAGCCGGTGCATCCCAACGACGACGTGAACCGCGGCCAGTCGTCCAACGACACCTTTCCCACGGCCATGCACATCGCCGCCGTGCAGGTGATCCACGACCGGCTCCTGCCGTCCGTCCGGCAGCTCCGCGACGTGTTCCTCTCGCTCGAGAAGAAGCATGCCGACCTCGTGAAGATCGGCCGTACCCATCTCCAAGACGCCACCCCGATCACGCTCGGCCAGGAGATCTCCAGCTGGCGGGCCCAGCTCGATGACCGGATCAAGGGCATCGAGCGGGCACTGCCGGGGCTCTATGAACTGGCGATCGGTGGCACGGCCGTGGGCACGGGGCTCAACGCCCACGCCCGGTTCGGCGACGTGGCCGCGAAGCACATCGCGAAGGAGACCGGTCATCCGTTCGTGTCGGCCCCCAACAAGTTCGCGGCTCTCGCGGCCCACGACGCCATGGTCGATGTGAGTGCGGCGGAGCGGGGCCTCGCGATCGCGCTGTTCAAGATCGCCAACGACATCCGCCTGCTGGCCTCGGGGCCGCGGTGCGGGATCGGTGAGATCTCGATCCCGGAGAACGAGCCGGGCAGTTCGATCATGCCCGGCAAGGTGAACCCCACGCAGTGCGAGGCGATGACGATGGTCTGTGCGCAGGTGTTCGGCAACGACGCCGCCGTGGCCTTCGCCGGCTCGCAGGGCCATTTCCAGCTCAATGTCTTCAAGCCGGTGATGGTCCACAACGTGCTCGAATCGGCCGACCTGATCGCGGATGCCTGCGACTCGATGCGAATCCACTGTGCGACCGGCATCGAGCCCAACCTCACCCGGATCAAGCAGCATCTCGACGAATCGCTGATGCTGGTGACGGCGCTCAACACGCACATCGGCTACGAGAAGGCGGCGAAGATCGCCAAGAAGGCCCACGTCGATGGGACGAGCCTGAAGGAAGCCGCCGCGTCGCTGGGCTACGTGACGCCCGAGCAATACGACCAGTGGGTGGTGCCGGTGGAGATGACCCATCCGCTCTCTTCCTGATGGTCTCATCCAAGCCCGCAGCGCACGCAAGGGAATCTCTCATCAAGGAGCATGCCATGCCTGACGACCGAACCAACCGCCAACCCACGCACCGCGTGACCCGTCGCACGTTCGCCGGCGCGACGGCGATTGCAGTGGCGGCCGCCGCGACACCGGCCATGGCGAAGGTCCGCCGCGTGGGCGGCGAGACAATTCTCGGCGAAGCCGCACACACCTTCCGCGTGCGGCACAACTTCCCGCAACTGCCCGACAGGTTCACCTGGCAGACGACGCACAACGTCGCCGTCGACGCGGCGGGCAACCTCTACGTGATCCATGAGGGCAAGAAGGAACAGAAGGACCATCCAGCGATCTTTGTCTTCGACCCGGCAGGGAAATTCATCCGCGCGTTCGGCGGTGAGTTTCAGGGAGGCGGCCACGGCATCGAGGTCCGCAAGGAGGGGAACGAGGAGTTTCTCTATGTCTGCGGCTACCAGCAGGTGAAGAGCTTCGCGAAGATGACGCCTACCGGCGAGATCGTCTGGTATCGCAAGGCGCCGATGGAGTCAGGGGCCTATGCCGCCGGCGAAGACATTTCCACCGCGCCCAGTTGGAACCGGCAGGGCTTCCTGCCCACGAACTTCGCGTTTCTTGACGACGGCGGCTTCCTGCTCGCTGACGGCTACGGCACGTTCAAGATCCACCGCTACGACAAGGATGCGAAGTGGCTGAGTTGCTTCGGTGGGGCCGGTGACGGCAAGGGAACCTTCAACACGCCTCACGGCATCTGGATCGACCGCCGGCCCGCCGCCGCCGACGGCGCGGCCCGCGAGCCGTCGATCGTCGTCTGCGACCGTGCCCACCACACACTGCAGGTCTTCGGCATGGACGGCACCTATAAGGACACAATCGAGGGCTTCGGCCTACCGGCCAACCTCGACACCTGGAAGCAGCTGATGGTCGTGCCCGAATTAAAAGCCTGCGTGACGCTGCTCGACGAGAAGAACCACGTCGTGGCACGGCTCGGCCGGGCGGTCGAGCGGCTCGACGAAATCAAAAATCTCCGCGGCCAGCCCGACAAGTGGGTCGACGGCCAATTCGTGCATCCGCACGACGCCTGCTTCACGCCCGCGGGCGACCTCTTCGTGGCTGAGTGGGTGGCCA
>CAYSPN010000586.1:0-7588 GCA_964432895.1 uncultured Candidatus Kuenenia sp. | reverse complement strand
CCGCGCGGCACGAGCGTGTTCGATCCCGCCACGCCGATCACTCCCGTCGCGGTGACGGGTGGCGGCGCGGTGTCGGGTGACGAACTGACGGACATCGACCTGGCGCTGTCGCTGGCGGTCACCGGCCCGGCCGAGGCGTGGAATCTTGCACCCGTGCGGGAACGGCTGCGGCAGGTGGCGGCCCGCACGGCGACCGACAGCGATCGGACGCGGGTCGAGGCCATCGATGCGCGGATATCCCGGTTCGAGACGATCCAATTGCGTCATCGCACTCTGGCCGCTGCGCCGACGCCCGCCGCCGACCCATCCCTGCAGTTGGGCGGTATGTGGTCGAGCCTGTCGGCGATCGGCGGCCGGCCCATCCGGCCGGGCGTGATGCCCGGCGGCGCACCGGCCGATGGCCAGCCCACCTGGACTCCACCCGACATGACCGAGACCAGTGGCCGACTCGCGACCGTTGTCTCGCGACGGCCCGACGCCCCGCGGTGGGCGGTCGTCGATCAAAGCAACAACGTGATCGCGTTCATCACGCCGCAGGCAGGCGTGAATCTCGCACCAATGGTGGGACAGGACGTGGCCGTTCGCGGCGCCCGTGGCTACATGCCTGAATATAAGCGGCCCTACGTGGTGGCGTCAGAGGCCCGCGTCCGCATCGCCGCCGCGCCTGAGGCGTCACCCGATCGAGCGACGCGGTGACGGCTGCCTACTGCCGTTGGATCCGGTCGAGTTCGTCGGCACTCAGCCAACGGGCCGCGAGTTCCGTTTGGAGCCGATCGGCGGCTGCCACGTCTGCCGCCTCTCGACGGCCCGCGTGGGCCGCGGGCTGTGCGGCCCGCCGGGCGATCGTCGCCAAGGTCTGCCGGTCGGCCGCATCGGTCTGCTGAAGCCTGCCGGCCAGCTGCGCCACGCCCTCGGGATTGGTCCGGGCGGAGTCGGAAAGCGTGGTCATGAAGAGACAGATCTCGTGAAGGTTCGACGCGGCGGATCGCACGATGATCGGCTGCAGCGTGCGGGTGACGATCTCGAGTCCGACGCCGTCCATGTCGAGGAAGGAGTCGATCTGAACCGTCTGCCGTTCGCGACCATCGACCGCTGGCATGGCCGGACCGTGCCGGACCAGCAGCACGCAGCTGCCGGTGAGATTTCTGGGAGACAAGGGGCCGGTGTAGGCGCCGCGTCCGTGGAATACGAGCAGGCCGCTGCGTCCCTGCCGCTCCTGATGCACCAGTCGCAGCACCCCGACGGTGCCGTAGCCGTCGCTGAGCCGCCATTGCCGCGGACCGACTGGATCAAGCGCGAGCCGGCTGATTCCAAGCACCCGCCACATGTCGACGATGGCTTCCGGCTTGGTGAGCGCGAAATCGAGCAGTGCGGCATCGCAGGCCACGGTCTCGGCCGGCAGACGCCGATAGAGCGTCGCGGATCGCAGGCAGGGTTCGATCGCCTTGCGATGCGGTTCCGGAATCCGGTCCAAGGGCAACGCCTCGAGCGCCCGGCGACGCGACTCGCGGCTCGATGAGCCAGAGTCGACTCGGGCCGCAGACCCGTCTGCAACGTCGGCCGCGGCGGGCCGCGGCGGTGTCGCAGCCGCCAGCGCAACCACGACCCCAGTCAATACCATCCACGAACGCGCAATCGTCATGCTGTTTCCCCCCCTGTGCTGCGGCCGCGGGCGCCGCATGGAGGAGTTTTCGGTCTGCGGGGACCTTTCGAACCAGTCATTCCGCTTGAAAATCCCGAGGGTTTGCCCACCTTGCCAGGACTCGCCACCTGCCAAAAAGAACCTGTTGGCCCGCCGCCGCAGGTTCGCTACGTTTCCCGACCCCCTCCGGGAAGGAAATTGAGCCGATGCTGCGACGCCATGATCCACATGATGCCACGGGTCCGACGGATTCAGTCCCGACCGACGCCCATGCGACCACGAGTCTGCTGGGCCGGGCCCTGATTGCATGGACGAGGCTGTGCCTGCGTGCGCCGATGGCCGTCGTGCTCGGGGCCGTGATCTCGGCGGTGATCGCGGGGGCTTATTCGGCGCAGTCGCTCGGCTACAAGGTGAGCCGCGTCGATCTGCTCGACCCCAAGAGCGACTACAACAAGCTCTGGATCGACTACATCCGTGAGTTCGGCGAGGACGACGATGCGGTGGTCGTCGTGGAAGGGCCGACACGCGACCGCGTGGTGAAAGTGCTGGAGGAGCTGTCGCGGGAAGTCGCGCAGGACGGCGAACGCTTCCGGTCGGTGCTCCATGAGGTCGATCTGTCAAAGATCCGCGCCAAGGGACTGCACTATCTCTCGCCCAACGATCTCGCTGCGATCGACCGGTTCATCGAACAGACCGAGCCGATCCTCGCGGGCGGCTGGACGCACCTGAAGGTGGCGTCGATGGTTGGCGGACTTGCCGGGCAGATGGTCGCCGGGGCTCCGCAGTCTGCCGACCGCGGCCAGGCCGCCCCGGGCATGCAGGAACCGCCGCTGGCGTCCCTGGAACGGTATAGCGAAAGCCTGTTGGCGGGGCTCGAGGCCGGCCGCCGCGCGGCCGATGCCGGCACGGGCGGCTACGTCTCGCCGTGGCCGCGGATGCCCGAATCGCTCTCCACCCTCCGTGATCTCTCCAGCCAGCACCTCCTTGCCAAGGACGGACGGCTCGGCTTCGTGCTTCTGCGGCTCGCGAAGGAGAAGGAAGGTTTTGCCGGCGCGTCGGCCGCCACCGACGAACTCCGCCGCCTCATCAAGCTCGTCGCCACTCGCCATGACGACGTGACGATCGGCCTCACCGGCCTGCCGGTGATGGAGGATGACGAGATGCGGACCAGTCAGCAGTCGATGATGTGGGCCAGCGGCCTGTCGCTCGCGGCCGTGATCGTGGTGATCATCGCCGGCTTCGGCGGCGTCCGGCACGCCCTCATGGCCAACGCCGTGCTCGTCATCGGCATGGCATGGGCATTTGCGTGGGCCACCGCGAGCGTGGGCCATCTCAACATCCTCAGCGTGACGTTCACTGTCACCATGATCGGCGTCGGTATCGACTATGGCACCTACTACGTGGGCCGCTATCTCGAGATGCGGCGGCGTGGGCTTTCCTACGAGGACGCGCTGCTCGATGCGAGCGCCTGCGTCGGCCCCGGCATCCTCACCGGCGCGATCACGACCGCGGTGGCCTTCTTCTGTGCGGCGCTGACGAGCTTCGTGGGTGTGGCGGAGTTGGGCATGATCGCCGGTGGTGGCATCCTGCTCTGCTGCGCGGCGGAGCTCCTGGTGCTGCCGGCGGTGGTGGCGCTCGTCGACCGCGGCCCGCTTGGGGACCGGATCCCCACGCCGGTGCCGGTGCATGAATGGCTGGCTCCGCTCACCCGGCATCCACGGTTCGTGGCGCTGGCTGCGATGGCGGCGACCATGGCCGTCGCCTCCGGGTTCCACGAACTCGACTACGACCACAACCTGCTCAACATGCAGGCCGACGGGCTTGAGAGCGTGGCTGTCGAAAAGAAACTCCTCACCGAGTGTGATCAGAGCGTGTGGTATGCCCTCTCGATCGCCGACTCCCGTGAGGAACTGCTGGCCCGCAAGGAGCAGCTCACGAAGCTCGCGACCGTGGAACGCGTCGACGAGATCGCGTCGCTCTTGCCGGTGGACGAGGAGCTGAAGCGGCCGCTCATCGAACGCATCCGCGGCCGTCTGGCGGGTCTGCCCGAACGTCCGCCCGAGATCCCGATCGACCGGCTCGACGGCCTCGGCGAGACGCTCGCCTGGGCGCAGGGTGAGGCGGCCAAGCGTCCCGGTGGCCTGCGAACGGCATGGCATCTGGAGCGGGCCCGCGAGACGCTGCGTCGGCTGGGACCCAACGAGTGCTTCCAGTCGCTGGCCGCTTTCCAGCAGCAGTCGGCCGGAGAACTGCTCACACGGCTGCACGCACTCTCCGCCGTCGCCGACCCCGAGCCGCCCAAGCTCGATGACCTGCCCCCGAGCTTGGTCGACCGGTTCGTCGGCCAGAACGGCCGCCACCTGCTCAAGATCTACGGCCGCGGCGACATCTGGAACTTCGAATCACTGAAACGTTTCGTGCAGGAGGTCCGCAGTGTCGATCCCCGCGCCACCGGCAATCCCCTGCAGGCCTACGAGGCGTCGCTGGAGATGAAGCGGAGCTACGAGCAGGCGGCACTCTACTCGCTCGTGGTGATCCTGGCCGTGCTCTGGCTCGACTTCCGTAGCATCACCCACAGCCTGCTCGCTGCGCTGCCATTGGCGCTGGGCATGGCCCAGACGCTCGGCCTCATGGGACTGGTGGGCATCGATCTGAATCCCGCGAACCTGATCGGCATCCCTCTCATCCTCGGTATCGCCGTCGACTACGGCGTGCACATCGTGCACGACAGCCTGGAGAGGCCGGGGCCGTATCGGATCAGCGCCTCGACCGCCAACTCGGTGCTCGTCGACGCGCTCACGACGATCCTCGGCTTCGGCGCCCTGATGGTGGCCAGTCACAAGGGGCTCGAGAGCCTGGGCCGTGTGCTCACGATCGGCGTGACGACCTGCACGCTCACGTCGCTCATCTTCCTGCCGGCCGTGCTCGCCATGGTGCGGCCTGGCCTGGCCGCTGATGACGATGCCGACGAGACTCAAGCTGACGACGACGATGCCGACGGCGATCGCAGTGACGACGATGCGGCCGATGCCGCCACGGTGCCCTTCGGGGAAGCCCGCATTCGCCGGGCCGCCTGACCCCATTCCTTCCACCCCGCACGAGTTCCCTGATGACCAACCTCCGCTTCGCCTTCCCCCTGCTGCTGCTGGCCCTGTTCATGCCGACGGCGTCGGTAGCCCGGGCCCAGACCCGCGATCGAGTCGTCAACATCGCGATGGAGGATCAGTTCCGCAGTCGGCGGGAGACGGGCGTGTTTCGCGGCGACGTGGTGGTGCTCGTCTATGCCGAACGGAAGGGGGCCGAGGCGGCGCTCGACCTGGGCCGCAGGCTGCATGTGCTGTTTCATCCCACGGCCGAAACCGCGCCGGCGAGCGAGTGGTCGCGTCAGCCGGTGACCGGCCTGCCGGGCTGGCCTGCGAACGTCCGCGTGCCGGATGTGCACGTGATTCCGGTGGCCTGCATGCCCGAGGTGCCGAAGCCGCTCGAGACCGTGGCCCGGTCGCGGATGCGGACCGACTCACCGCACGTTTCGGTGTGGCTCGACTTCGAGGGCGTTATGGAAAGCACGTTTGGCATGGTGCCCGGCGGACCCAACGTGGCGGTCATCGACACCACCGGCAAGACCTCCAGTGTGCAGAGCGGCCACCTCGACGAACTCGAGTTCAAGGAACTTGCCACGATGGTCAATCAGATCCGCATGCAGTCACTGGCTGACCTCCGCACGGCCTCCCAGCCGGCAACCATCCGCCGGTAACACGGGGACGGGAGCAGACCTGCGCTCCATCCAAGCCCGCAGCGCAAGCAAGGGAAATACGGGCCGCCTTACGGGCTGGAACGCGGATTCCTCTCGCTCGCGCTTCGGGCTTGCATGGGGAAGCCAGCGCTACCGCATCCGCTCTTTGAGCCGGCGGCTGGCTTGGGTAAGCGTGTCGCGCTCGGCGGGCGTGAGGCTTGCCTCGCCGGAGCGGCTGATCTTTTCGAGGATGCGATCGACTGCCTCCTGCATCGCCACGTCGTCACGATCGTGGGACCGCGGCGGAGCATCGTTGTCATCGTCGTCTTCCGGTGGACGCACCACCCGCATCCCCCGACGCAGTCCTCGCAATTGCGTCTGCAGCCTGTCCTGCATGTCGCTGAAGCCCGAGAGATTCCAGCCCCGCCACGCGTAGCAGAGTCCGAAGAGCGCACCGGCGATGTGGGCGACGTGGGCCACTTGGCCGCCGCCGTTGGCCGCACCCTGCACGTCCATCACCAGATAGAGCAGGCCGAGCGCCCACACTGGCACCGGGAGCACGAACCACAGGAGCACGGTCTGCCGAGGGTAGTACCAGACGAACACCGCAAACACCGCCATGATCGCCCCGCTGGCGCCCATCAGGTGATAATTCGCCACCGACCCGCCCCGATCGGGAAAGAGTTGCACGCTCACCAGCCAGGCCAGCCCGGCGAGGATGATGGCAGTGAAGTAGAAGCGGAAGAACTCGCCCCGGCCCATGATCTCCTCGACCTCACGGCCGAAAAACCAGAGCATCAGCATGTTGCCGATAAGGTGCCACGGATCGAGCGGGGCATGGACGAAGCCGTAGGTGACCAGTTCCCAGACCTTCAGCAGGTGGCGCGGCAGGTCGCCCTGCAGTGACAAAAACTCACTGATCGACACCTGTCCCGCAGCCACGAGGTTGGCCACCCAGAGGGCAATGTTGACGACCATGATCGTCATCACGGCCGTCCAGTCCGCCATGAAGGGCTGGTGTGAGTCGCGGGAGTAGCCGCGATCTTGGAATCCCATGGTGACTCGCCTGAGCGGGAGATGTGTTGAAGGGCTACGGGGAGGCCACCTGAATCGTAGCAGCCGTTCCCATCGCCGTTCCAGAACGCCCTTTTTTTCTTTTTTTGGCGGTGTGATAGAGTTCGCGGCGCGGGAGCGGCGGTTTTCACGCTCAGGGTGGTTCTTCTCACGCATACGCACGCATACCAGACGACAGGAAAGAAAGGGGATTGGACTATGGCTACGAACGGCGCGTTGGGCAGAAAGCTGCGGATGGGCATTGTGGGGGGCGGCCAAGGCTCGTTCATCGGCCGTGTCCACGTGACGGCGGCCGTGCTCGACAACCGGGCGGCGCTCGTGGCAGGCGCGCTCTCAAGCGACCCCGAGCGTGCCAAGGCCAGCGCCGCCGATTACGACATCGACCTTTCCCGCGCCTATGCCTCCTATCAGGAGATGTTCGACCGGGAGCGTGCCCTCCCCGCCGACAAGCGGATCGACTTCGTCTCGATCGCCACGCCCAACCACATGCACTTTCCAGTGGCCAAGGCCGCCGTCGAGGCCGGCTTCCATTGTGTATGCGACAAGCCGCTCACGCTCACGCTGAAAGAAGCTGAGGATCTGGCGGCCATCGTCCAGAAGTCGAATATCGTCTTCGCCGTCACCCACAACTACACGGGCTACCCGCTCGTGCGGCAGGCCCGTGAGATGATCCTCTCCGGGGAACTGGGCGAGATTCAGGCGATCCGCGCCGAATACATCCAGGGCTGGCTGCGGTCGCGGCTCGAGAGCGAGGGACAGAAACAGGCGGCCTGGCGGACCGACCCGACGAAGAGCGGCGCCGCCGGCTGCTTCGGCGACATCGGCACCCATGCCTACAACCTGGGGCGGTCGATGACCGGCCTGCTCCCGGAGAAGATCAGCGCGCATCTGAAGATCTTCGAGCCGCCGCGGCCGCTCGACGACTACGGCCACGCCGTCATCCGCTATGAAAATGGCGCGCTGGGCACGGTGACCGCCTCGCAGATCAGCCATGGCCGCGAGAACGACGTGCGGATCCAGATCGACGGCACGAAGGCGAGTCTCGAATGGCACCAAGAGAATCCCAACCAGCTCTTCGTGCGGAAGAACGGCCATCCGCACGCGATCTACACCCGCGATCCCAACGCCCCCTACACGCT
>CAYSPN010000585.1:0-2924 GCA_964432895.1 uncultured Candidatus Kuenenia sp. | reverse complement strand
GATCTGCTTGTGCCGCTGCCGCGTGATTGGAACGTGGCCGTGGTTGTCGTGCAGCACGTGGACGTCGCCTTTTCGCAGGGGTTGGCCAAGTGGTTGACAGAACGCACCGGCCATGCCGTCCGCGTGGCAGAGGGCGGCGATCGCCCGCAGGCCGGAACCGTGTTGCTCGCCGGCACCAACGACCACATGGTGCTGATGAAGGGTCGCACGCTCGAGTATCGCGAAGAACCTCGTGATGTGTTCTTTCGCCCCAGCGTCGACGTCTTCTTTGAAAGCGTGGCCGATCACTGGCCGCAACCCGGCACGGCCGTTCTGCTCACAGGCATGGGAAGGGACGGCGCGCGGGGGATGTCGAAACTGCGTGCCTGCGACTGGCACACGATCGCGCAGGACGAGGCCACGAGCGTCGTCTGGAGCATGCCCAAGGCCGCCATCGACCAGGGCGCGGCCTGCGAGGTGCTCGGCATCGATACGATGGCGTCAGCCATCATCTCGCGCATGCATCGCTAGCCGGCCGTCAGGGGATCACGAACCGGAACCGCTGCTCGCCGCATCGAAAGAAACAGTAGGGCGTCAGGCCGACGGCGGAAACCGACACCCAGATGCCGTTGCGAGTCGACTCCGCGGAGATCATCCATGTGCCGTCCCGCAGTCGCTTGAGTTCGGCATGCCGGTTTGCCAGCAGGGGGTCGTCGAGTTGGATGTCGGCGCCGCCACCCGTCCGGCCGATCACGAGCCTGTCCGACCGCAGTGCAAACCCCACGGCGCCCGGCTTCGTGGAGGCCTCCGCCAGAACCGGCCACACCGTCTCCGGGATGTGCACACCATTCATGAGGTTGGTCTGATGGCTGGCCTCTGGAATCGAATTGGGCCTGAGCGGATTGCGGAGGCGGAAACGCCGCGCCCCGAGGATGATGATCGCGTTCTCGTGTAAGACGGCACGAACACACCTCACGAACGTGCCGTTCACGCTCTCGAGGTCGTGCAGATGCCATTGGAAGCCCCCCTTCCAAAACGTGCGACGGATCTCGGCGTGGGCGCCCGAGATCGAAGCATCGTTGGGCAGGTGGACATCGCCCGAGGTGCGACCAATCGAAAACCGCTCGCGTCGCAGTCGGAAGTCCTCCCCGTGTTCCAGCGAACCGTCATCGAGCACGGTCAGGACAGGCACGGGAGGCCGCAGGCTCGGCCGAAAATCGTGGCTGTCTTCAGGGGCATACTTCGGCTCGCCAGCACGACCGAAAGGATCCGGCTCCGACACCCACCTCACGATCCTGCGGATCGACGCAAACTCCTCCACGACTGGCGGCAGGTCGCCGGCACCACGGGGCTGGTTGTCGACATCTTCCGACATGCGTCTCCTCCCTCCTCCTGCGACATGGTGGTCTGGGCGGCCATCGGGCACGACCCGTCACAGTCGAGTCTACCCCACCATCAGTGGCATGGCTCGTCGCCACGTTCGAGGAGCCGCATGACATCGAGCACGATCCGCTCGGACCGCAGGGCATCCGCTGTCGGTCCCGTGTCCTGAACACCCACCACCTGCACCCCGACCGGCAGGCCGCAGCTGTCACGATCGGCGGCGGCCGCCGCCTGCACGACCCGATCACGGCTCAGGACACGCCCGCTTTCCTCATCCGGCCCCACCCGCGTGATCGGCACCGTTCCAGCCGGCAGATCGAGCAGATTGGCCAGCAGGCAGGGGGCCGCCGCCAGAACGAGGCGGGCGGCGCTGCCATGCGGCAGTGCCGGGAGGGCGGAGACGGGGCAGACGATGGCATCGTAGGGGGCCACCGCCGCGGTGAACCGCGTGGCGAACTCCGTGCGCCGGCCAGCGAGCAACGCCAGTGCCGCCCCGTGCCTGGGGCCAGTGGCCCGCAGGGCCACCGCCTCGATCCCGCCGCCCACTGCCTGCGAGATTCCCGCAAGCAGTGGCCGCAGCCACATCGGCAGCCCCGCCAGCCGCAGCAACCGGGCGACCGGCGGTATCGGTCGAGTACCCGCGAAGAGCCGGCTGATGTCTGCACCGCCGTCCGCCGACAGCACCGCCAGATGCAGCCAGGCAGCCTCCGCGGCCAGGCTTCCATCCAGGCGGACGGTCTCCACGCCCGCTCGCGTTAGGCGGCTCACCGCCTCGTGGACGGCCCTACGCACGGCTGGCGAGGGCTCGAGCGGCCCGGCATCGTCCCACCAGGCGACCCGCAGGCCATCGCGTCGGCGACCACCAGGCATGGCTTCCGCTGTTCGCAGCCGCGGTTCGAACGACGTGGCAGCCGCCACGACCTCAAAGGCACGCGCGAGATCGTCCACCTCCCTGGCAAGGAAGCCCATCCGGGGACGTACGACCGTCAAATGGGGCACGGTGTCGAAGGCACCACCATCGCCGACCACGGCCCACCGCGGCAGGAATCCCGAAATGCCGCAGGCATGCGCCGGCTGCCGGATGCTGCCGGCCAGGTCCGTGCCCACAGCAAGCGGCACCACGCCGGCGGCCACCAGCGCCGCATCGCCGCCGCTGGAACCCCCGGGGCCACGGGTGGCGTCGAACGGATGGTTCGTGCGACCCCAGACGGGATTGTCGGTTTCGTGCAGATACATCGCCTGGGGAACGTTGCCCTTGCCGACGATGATCGCACCAGCCGCACGCAGGCAGGAGACAATCGGAGCATCCGCCACGTCGATCGCCCGCCGTCGCGTTGGGATGCCAAGGCTCGTCACCAGGCCCGTCACCCCGAAGCATTCCTTCACGCTCACCGGCACCCCGGCGAGCGGTCCGATGGCCTTGCCTGCCTGGAGTCGCGACTCCAGTCGCTCGGCTTCCACAAGAGCCTCTGCATGCCGCGGTTGAACGAGCGCGTTCAGTGCAGCATGCGTTTCGGCATGCCGGGCAACATGCTCGGCCAGAATCATGGTCGGCCGGACCG
>CAYSPN010000584.1:0-2208 GCA_964432895.1 uncultured Candidatus Kuenenia sp. | reverse complement strand
AACTGCTTCTCTCGGTCCGGATCTACGAGCCGGTCCGCAGCCGCTCCGTTCGCTAGGCGGCGGACGGGAGTGTCCGCCCGGGCAGGCTGCTGAAACGCGGGCCATGGGGCGGCAGTTTTTCGCGAGCGCCATCCGGTGCATAGGCTCTTTCGACGCATGGAGCGGTGGCGTCTGCCCGGTTTCCCGTTTTCAGGTTCCCATCTTTGGGTTTTTGGGAACCTGTCTTCAGGAACGTGTTTTCACGGGAGCAGCCCCGCCATGCAGACTCAGGCCCAGGTATCCTTCGACGACATCCCGATCGACGAGGCCGTCCGCGACGCGGTACTCGAGCACATCGACCAGCTTGAGAGTTATGACGACCGGATCACCGGCTGTCATGTCGTCATCGCCCAGCCCCACCGGCACCACCGTGAGGGGCGGCTCTATTCCGTCCGCGTGGATGTCCGCGTGCCCGGCGGCGAGATTATCGTCAACCGCGACCATCATCTCGACCATGCCCACGAGGATGTGTTCGTGGCGATTCGTGATTCCTTCGCGGCGGCGCGGCGGCGGCTCGAGGATCACGTGCGTCGCCAGCGGGGAAGTGAGAAGGTGCATGCCGTCCGCACGCAAGGGCATGTCTCGCAGATCTTTCCGCTGCAGGGTTACGGCTTCATCGAGACTCCCGACGGCCGCGAGATCTACTTCCACAGCCATGCGATGTCCGAGCATGATTTCCAGCTCATCGAAGTCGGCAGCTCGGTGTTTTACAGCGAAGAGGATGGGGACGAGGGACCGCAGGCGGCGTTCGTGCAGCGTGTTCACCCCCACCAACACGCCGCGCAGTCCCGCAGTGGGCAGTCCCACGGAGACTCTGCGGGCGGGGAGGCTCCCACATGACACTCACGCATGCGGCCGCGACATTCGATGTCGCCATCCCCGCCACGACTCGCGACGGGGCGTCCATTGGGCTGCCGGGGCGTCTCACCTTGCCCGAGTCGGCCATCGGCCTCGTGCTCTTTGCGCACGGCAGCGGCTCAAGCCGCTTCAGTCCGCGCAACACATTCGTCGCCTCGGTGCTCCACGAAGCATGGATCGGCACGCTGCTGTTCGACCTGCTCACGCCTCAGGAGGAGACCGGGCGGGCCAACGTGTTTGATATCCGCCTGCTCGCCGACCGGCTGGCGGCGGCGGTGCGATTCGTCACGGAGCACGAGCAGACGCGGCACCTCTCGCTCGGGCTCTTCGGGGCCAGCACCGGTGCCGCCGCGGCGCTCGTCGCGGCGGCCGAGGAGCCGCGTGTGGCGGCGGTTGTGTCGCGGGGCGGCCGGCCCGACCTGGCCGGAGCGGCCCTCGAGCGGGTGCTCGCGCCAACGCTGCTCATCGTCGGCAGCGCCGACACGGAGGTGCTGCTGCTCAACCGGCGGGCGCTGGCCGCCCTGCCCTGCGAGAAGCGGCTGGCGATCGTGCCGGGGGCGACGCATCTCTTCGAGGAGCCCGGCACGCTCGAGGAGACGGCCCGGCTGGCGGCGGAGTGGTGTGCGAGGCATCTGGGATCACGAATGGGATCACGAACAATCGGAGGGTGAACATCATGATTGAACACGGCATCTTCAATGATCGCGAGGAGGCTGGCTGGATGCTGGTGGAGCGGCTCCGCGGCACGATGATGGACAAGCCGCTGGTGTTGGCGATCCCGCGCGGCGGGATCGAGATCGGGGCGGTGCTCGCCCGCGGCCTCGGCGCGGACCTCGACGTTGTGCTCTCCAGGAAGCTTCGTGCCCCGCACCAGCCGGAATTGGCGCTCGGCGCCGTCTCCGAGAGCGGCGAGGTCTATCTCAATCATTTCGCCAGCGCCATGACCGACGTGGGTGACGCCTACGTCGAGGCCGAGCGGCAGCGGCAGCTCGTGGAGATCGAGCGTCGTCGGGAGATGTATCGCGCCGTACGGCCGCAGGCCCCGATCGCGGGCCGGTCGGTGATCCTCACCGACGACGGAATCGCCACCGGTGCCACGATGATCGCCAGCCTCCGCACAGTGCGGGCGGCCGGCGCGAAGCAGATCATCGTGGCAGTGCCGGTGGGCGCGCCCGACCGGATCGACGCCATCCGACCGCTCTGCGACCGCGTTGAGTGCCTGCTCGAGCCGACGGCCTTCTGGGCGATCGGCCAATTCTACCGCCACTTCGAGCAGGTGCCGGACGAGCGTGTGGTGAAACTGCTCCGCGA
>CAYSPN010000583.1:0-2570 GCA_964432895.1 uncultured Candidatus Kuenenia sp. | reverse complement strand
CCGCCGACGGCGTTCGACAAGGGCATTGCCCGGTTCACGTGGCTGATCCTGCGATTCGTGCTGGTGATGGTTCCCCTGGTGTTCGTGATCAACGGTCTCACCAAGGGCAATTGGCAGGAGGCATTCTTTTTCGCCATTGCGGTGGCCGTCGGCCTGACGCCCGAGATGCTGCCCATGGTGGTGGCGGTCTGCCTGTCGAAAGGGGCGATCAGCATGAGCCGCAAGCAGGTGATCGTGAAGCGGCTGAGCGCCATCCAGAACCTCGGAGCGATGGACGTGCTCTGTGCCGACAAGACGGGCACGCTGACGATGGATCGGGTGATCCTCGAAAAGCACTGCGACGTGGCGCTCCGGGAAGATCAGCAGGTGCTCGCACTGGCCTACCTCAACAGCCACTTCCAGACAGGCCTGAAAAACGTCCTCGATCGGGCGGTGCTGGCGCACACCGAAACCCACGCGCATGCGCAGATTCCGGAATACGCGAAGGTGGACGAAATTCCCTTCGACTTTCAACGCCGCATCATGTCGGTCGTGGTGCGGACGCCCGAGGGCAAAGACCTCGTCATCAGCAAGGGCGCCCCGGAGGCCATCTTTCCGCGGTGCGTGACGTTCACGCTCGGCGGCACGCTCTACCCGATGGATCACGCCCACATCGACACCCTCAAGGCGGAATACGAGAAACTCTCGGCTGACGGCTTTCGGGTGCTCGCCATCGCCTGCAAGCAGATCGAACCTCGCGGAGTCGTCTCCGGCGACGCCACGCCCTACTCGCAGGCCGATGAATCGAGTCTGATTCTCAATGGCTATGTCGCTTTTCTCGATCCGCCCAAGGAGACTGCCGCCGCCGCGATCACGTCGCTGCAGGGCCGAGGTGTGCAGGTGAAGGTGCTCACCGGCGACAACGAGATGGTGGCCCGGAAAATCTGCAAGGAGGTCGGGCTGCCGACGGAGCATGTGCTGCTCGGGGCCGAGGTCGAGGCGATGGACGACGGTCAGCTCGCCGACGCCGCGACGACGGTCTCCCTCTTCGCCCGCGTCTCGCCTGGCCACAAGCAGCGGATCATCAAGGCGTTGCAGTCTCGCGGTCACACCGTGGGGTTCATGGGTGACGGGATCAACGACGCGGCAGCCCTCCGGGCAGCGGACGTCGGGATCAGCGTCGATACGGCCGTGGACATCGCGAAGGCATCAGCCGACCTGATCCTGTTGGAAAAGTCGTTGCTCGTTCTAGAGGCGGGGGTCATCGAGGGGCGGAAGGTGTTTGCCAACATCCTCAAGTATGTGCGGATGGGCGCGAGCAGCAATTTTGGGAACATGTTCAGTGTTGTGGGCGCGAGCGTGTTCGTGCCGTTCCTTCCGATGATGCCGATTCAGATTCTCGCCAACAATCTGCTCTACGACATCAGCCAGACCGCCATTCCAGCCGACGATGTCGATCCCGAGCAGGTGGAAAAGCCCCGGCCGTGGGACCTAGGCCAACTCACCCGCTTCATCGTCTGCATCGGCCCGTGTTCGTCGCTTTTCGACTACACCACCTTTCTTCTCATGCTTTTCGTATTCAACTGCTGGGACACGAGCACTCCGGCGGCCGCGCAGCAGAGCGCCAGCCTGTTTCAGACGGGCTGGTTCGTGGAGAGCCTGCTCACGCAGACGCTGATCATCTCCATCATCCGCACCAACAAGATCCCGTTTCTCCAGAGCCGCCCCTCGTGGCCGCTGATGGTGATGTCGGTGGTGATCATGGCGATCGGTGTCGCCATTCCGTTCTCGCCCGTGGGCGCATACCTCGGCTTCACGCGGCTTCCTGCGCTCTACTGGCCGCTGCTGGCGGTCTCGATCATCTGCTACGCCGCGCTGACGCAAGGTGTGAAAATGTGGCTGCTGCGAAAGCGGTGGATCTGATCAGCCTCCAGTCGGGGCGACTTCCGGGTCGGCAGAAGCACTGCGTCGCTGGCACGCGGCCTACAGACACTTGAGGAATTCGAGCACGGCGAGCCGCTGCTCTTCCGAGAGGTCGTCGCCGAAGGTGTGGCCCGTGTTGAGCATGCCGGTATAGAGTTCGGGCTTCGTGGGGTCGACCTTCGCGTTCTTCACGTTCGCCAATGCCTGCCGGAGCGCTTCCCACTGCTCAGGCGACCGCCAGTCGGGGTCGAAGACGCGGACGTATGGATCCTGCTCCATCTGCTCGAGGCTCTGTTGGTGGCTCTTTGCCGATTCGTCAACGAACTTCCAACCGATCCGGGCTTGGTCGTAGTTATTTGGGTCGGTGCTGCTGGGCCGCATCGAATACTTCCGCGGCCGGCTCGATGACTTGAGCAGGTTGTAGACCGTGGGCACCGACGCGTTGTGCAGGTAGGGGCCGCGGGCCCAGATGCCGACCAGCGGCTCGGTGACCGTCACCTCGGCGGCGGCGGGGGGGCCGCCGAGGTGCCGACGGCCGGCTACAGCCCAGGCAGGCAATGACGTGGACGGCGGCAAACGCGGTCGCTGCCAGCGGGAGCCGGAAGGCGTTCGGGGATGGCGGGCGGTGCATCGGTGGTGGCCGTTCGCGGGGCGGCCCATCGAGGGGC
>CAYSPN010000582.1:0-2485 GCA_964432895.1 uncultured Candidatus Kuenenia sp. | reverse complement strand
AGTGTCCAGGAGGGACTCTTCATGCGACGGATCGTGATGCCGGTTTTTGTGGCCCTTGCCATGCTTGCCTTCGTCGGCGGCTGTGGCCGACTATCCAGCCACCCGGTCGTGGTCGACGCGAAAGCGGAGATCGAGCGGAATCCGCGGGTGCTGGCAGTGCTGGCAGGCCCCGACGGAACCGTTGTGTGCAGCCCGAAGGTCTTCGGCCGAGCCAATGAGACCGATGGTATCGCGGCGATGGAATTCGAGGTCAGCGGCCAAAAAGGCCGGGGCACCGTGATCGTCGAGGGAAAGAAGCTCGGCAAGGAATGGACCGTTACGCACCTGGAACTGCGGCCGGCCGGAGGGGGCGAACACCTCATGCTGACGGCCGATCTGGAGGCCAGCACCGGCACCGACACGCCGAAGTTCGACCCCGGAGCCGCATCGCCATCGTCCAAGCCGGCCCCACCGCCTCCAGCCGAGATCGAGATCGCGCTGCCGCCCGGCGGACCGACTCCATGACAGTCCGCATGTGCGGTAAGGAGCAGCGGTCGTGACGGTCAATTCGGCCCGCTTCGCAGTATTTTTCAGCGGCTTCAATTCGCCGGTGAAAAATGTTTGACTCGCGCAAGCACGGGCCCATAATGGCGACGGTGATCGCGATCACTCGCCCGCTGCAAAAGTTTCGGCCGCCACGTTTTTTAGGCTGACAGCAGCGGGCTTCGTGTTTGCTTCCCCCTCTCATCATGTTGCACCAGACACGTTGAACCCAGCAAGGAGTTGTTTCGTTCCCATGGCCCGGATTCGCAACGTTTTTGAAATCATCGAGCTGTACGGTCACGACGAAAATTTCGAGCCGCACGCGACCACGGAATTTATCCCCACGGCGGCGCCCGCCGGCTCGAGGCAGAAGATCGACATTCTCGCCGAGCGGATTCAGCGGGGCATGCCTCTGTGGCACCCGGAAGACTCAACCGATTCGAGCAATGCCGAACTGGTCGCGGAGCACGTGTAGGGGCAGGCCGCAGCGTTGCGGTGGCTCGCCACTCAATCTGCCACTCAGTCTTTTGATCGCCCTCCGCGGCCCGTGCGGCCGCGGAGGGCGATTTCAATATCTCGCTTGGCAGAGTCAGCCTTGAGCTTCTGCCGCTTGTCGTGGTCCTGCCGGCCGCGGCCGATCCCCATCAGCACCTTCACGCGGCCGTCTTTGAAATACATCTTCAGCGGCACGAGCGTGAGCCCCTTCTCCAAGGCCCGATCCGCAAACTTGCCGATTTCGCGGCGGTGCATGAGCAGCTTCCGCGGCCGCTTCGGCACATGATTGAGCTGATTGGCCTTGTCGTATTCGGGAATGTCGCAGCCCAGCAGCCAGACCTCGCGGCCATCGACGCGGCCATAGGCCTCATCGAGCGACATCCGCCCGCCGCGCAGGCTCTTGACCTCGCTCCCAACCAGCGCGATGCCGCACTCGAGCGTGTCGAGGATCTCGTAGTCGTGGCGGGCCCGGCGGTTTTCCGACACCACCTTCTCGGCAGGCTTGTCGTCGGCCTTCCCCTTGCCCTTTGATTGGCCCTTGCCTGCCGGCTTGGCGGCTTTTCCAGTCGGCTGGGTTGGCTTGGGTGCGGCCACGGATGACGTGCTCAGAGGATGGCTTGGGGATGGCTGCCCGTCGGTGGGCAGGGGGTTTCCAACAGATTACACTTTACCGTTCATGAGCTTTACCGTGCTGCCGGCTTTGTTTCCCGGCCCCGGCTCCCCCTAAGCGGCTCGCCCGCCGTCAATCCACCATCCTGATCCGCAGAGCGCCCTCTTTATGCCACGACATCCCCTTCTCGACCGTCGTTCCACAGCCTTCATGCTGGCATTGAGCCCGGCTCTGGCGGCACTGCTTTGTGGCCCTGTGGCATGCTGCCACGCCGCGGAGGCCGGAGCGGCAGCCGTGGCCGACAGTCCCGCCGGCTTCGTGGCGGGTGACGAGCGGCCGGAGGGAGACGGCCCCGCCATCAAGGTGCCCGGCGGCTGGATGGTGGCCTACGACGAGACCATTCCCGGCACCGACGTCACCTTTCGAATGATCCCCGTGCCCGGCGGCACACTCCGCATGGGCAGCCCGGCCGGCGAGGCTGACCGTGGGTCCGACGAGGGGCCGCAATACGACGTGGCGATCGAGCCGTTCTGGATCGGCCGCTGCGAGGTGACCTGGGCCGAATACAAGGCCTACATGGCGGCCTGTGATCTCTTCAAGGCGATGGAATCGGCGGGTGTCCGTGCGGTGACGGCAGACAACGAGGCCGATGCTGTCACGGCACCTTCCAACCTTTATGACCCCACAACGACGTTCACCAACGGCGAAGATCCCCTGCAGCCGGCCGTCACGATGACCCAGTTCGCCGCGCGGCAATACACGAAGTGGCTCAGTGGCCTGACCTCCCGTTTCTACCGACTGCCGCTGGAGAGCGAGTGGGAATACGCCTGCCGAGCCGGCACCACGACTCCGTGGAGC
>CAYSPN010000581.1:0-4201 GCA_964432895.1 uncultured Candidatus Kuenenia sp. | reverse complement strand
ATGCTCGCGCACAAGGCCGAGGAGGATGGCGTGGCCTGCGTCGAGGGCATGAAGACAGGCTGGTCGCACGTCGACTACGACCTCGTGCCGGCCGTCGTCTTCACGCATCCCGAGATTGGCGCCGTCGGCAAGACGGAGGAGCAGCTGGTGGCCGCGGGCACGGCCTTCAAGAAGGGCGTGTTTCCGTTCCGGGCCAATGGCCGGGCCCGCACGATCAACGACACGACGGGCAAGGTGAAGGTGCTGGCCGATGCGGCGACCGACCGCGTGCTGGGCGTGCACATCATCGGGCCAGCCGCCGGCGACCTGATCGGTGAGGCGGCAGCTGCGATGAATTTTGGTGCGACGGCTGAGGATATCGGCCGGGTCTGCCACGCCCATCCGACGCTGCCCGAGGCGCTGAAAGAGGCCGCAATGGCCGTCAACGGTGGGGCCATTCACGCCTAGCCTGCGGCGTGCTTCAGCCAGCCACGTGCAGCATCCAGATGGCGAGCAGGGCCCGGGCCGACCAGAGGGCCGTGCGGGCCCAATTGCTCTGCACGAGGACTGCGACCGTGGCCGGCGCGTGGCCGTCATGCTTGAGCCGTGCGTGCAGTGGCATCTGGACGAGCAGCGTGGAGAGCCAGAGGGCAGCCACCATGGCGAGGCCGGCCAGTGCAGCCGGTCGGCCGATCGCTGGCGGAGGATTCACAGCGATGATCGCGGCGGTGGCCGCCTCGATCAGCATGGGCGGAATCACGACCGGCGCGGTGCGGCGTTGGTTCTCATCCGGATAGTCAGGGCTGTGGGTCGTGTCGGTACGGGCGAAGAGTGGATAGTGCACGACCTGCACGAACCAGATCAGGCCGCACATCGCGGCTGAAGCGAGTGCCTGAGCGGCGAGGATGAACTCGGTCGTCGTCACGCGGCTGCCGCCTTCCTCAGGAAGTTGAGTTCGACCTGCCGGCTGCGTCATCCCGGTGGGCCTTCCAGGCGTGGTAGAGCAGCAGTCCGAACGGCACCCACCAGATCAGGTCGTTGGTCGGCAGGGTCCAGCCGAAGGCCACGGGCACTTCTCCTTTTGCCACGCCCATGACGTATCCCAACGGACCAAATATTTTACCAAGAAATCCGACGAGCACGATGGGCCAGTGGGTGATCGGATCGCGTGCCGCGGCCAGATAGCCGATGCCGTAGACGCCCACGATCATGCCGACGCACTGCCAGATGAACGGATAGTTCGGCGGTTCCATGCCGGTGAGGTCGAAGAGCCAGCCGGGGTACAGCACGGTGAGTGCGCCCCAGAGCAGGTTGTAGACGCCGGCGGCGACGAGCCACCACGAGATCCGGGGTGCTGCGGCAGGTGTGTGTATGCGGGACATAGTGGGGCGTTATACGCTGCCTGTGGCTCGTTGGGAGTGGTCAAAAAAAGTACGCCCGGCTGGACTCGAACCAGCGGGCTGATTTTCAGGAGTCGCGATCCCTTCGGGCCTCGCTCCGCCACTGGATGCCCAAAACTCAGTACGCCCGGCTGGACTCGAACCAGCGGGCTGGCTTTCAGGCGTCGCGATCCCTCCGGGCCTCGCTCCGCTACTGGATCCCCAACTCAATACGCCCGGCTGGACTCGAACCAGCGACCCTGGGATTAGAAATTTGAGGCGAGACGATTTCGCAACTCCCGAAGAAACCACGAAATCGACCGTTAGTGGTTGCCCGTCAACGACTTCGGGGAGCACATCCGATTTCGCCAGCACTACCAGCTTCACCGCCCAGAGGGCGAAAAAAGCTGCCGATTTGAGGAATCCTCAAATCCAAAGCTGGCCATCCAAAACCAACGACTCAAGCCTGGCAGGGATCCTGCCCGATGGACTAAAAGGCAGTGCTTGACACCTTTCAAGCAGACGCCTAGATTTCTTGTATGGCGAGTCGACCGCGACACACCGATCCGCACGTTGAATTGGCACTTGCGGCGGCTGAGCGGCGCGGTTGGCGCGTCGAAAAGGCCACCGGCGGTCATGCCCATGTATGGGGACGGATGCTTTGTCCCCAGGCCACAAGAGAGGGGTGCATCGTTTTTGTCCACTCAACGCCACGGAGCCCGCAGTCGCAAGCCCGCCACATTCAGAAACGGGTGGACGGCTGCCCACACCAGGAGAATTGCGAAAAGGGAGTTGTCTCATGAGAGCGAAGCCAATGTGCGAGCGAGAGTACGATTTTTCGCTGATCCTCTCCGGGGTCACTGAGCTGACAGATGACCAGGTCGAGGCGCTTTTTGCCGCTGGTTGCAGCGACGCCACCCCAAGCGTGATCTATGGACGGGTTTGGCTTGAGTTCTCTCGGGTGGCCACGTCCTACAAGGACGCTGTGCTGTCCGCCATCCGCGATGTCCGGCGAGCGAACATTGGGGCGGATGTTGAGCGGATCGACGAGTGCGACCTTGTCACCTTGTCTGAAATTGCCAGGAAGATTGGCAAAACCCCGCAGTACGTGCATCAACTCGTAACCGGTGTGCGCGGGCCTGGGCGGTTCCCGCCACCAGAGTGCCACTTGACGGATACTGTTCTCTTGTGGGCGTGGTGCGCGGTGAGCTTCTGGCTCACCCAGAACAACATCGTGCGGCCCGAAGTGGTGGAGGATCTGGATACTGCCTACCTGATCAACAACGCCCTTGAGGAACTCCGCGAAGGCCGGTGTCCGCAACCGACTGCGACCGAGCATCTCAAGAAGGAGCTCGCTGCCCTGTAGCTGGGCGCCGATAAGTGGCCGGTTTTTACGCGTCGAATGACACGAACTGGGACGAGGTCTGCGCAGACGCGAAAAAAAATTTCACCGCAGCGGGTGCGGGGCGTTTCGAGAAACCCGCTCCGGACGCTCGGGCCGCTCCTTCCGAGGCTCATGAGTCGCTCATCAGCCGGAAGACCGTTGCGGACGTGCCATTGGCCGGGCTATCCTTTGGCCAGGCGTGTACATTAGGGCACAGATGTGGAAAGTGCGAGACTACGAAGCCAGGAAGCGAGTGCTTCGTCGCCCGACCGATACGGAGGAAAACGATGGATCTGTTCACGGAGTCAATTCAAGGGCTGACGGCCGTGGAAAAACTTCGGCTCGTCGAGCGAATCTGGGATGATTTGGCGGCACACGAGGGACCCATCCCACTGCCTGACTGGGCCGTACGCGAAGCGAAGCGGCGGCGCGCCGAGATGATTGCTGACCCGCAACTCGGGATGACGCATGCCGAGATGTGGGCACGCATAGACACCTCCCGCAATGTCTAGGGCGATCCGGTATCACCCGCTGTTTGAAGCGGACGTGATCGGTGCGGCGGCGTGGTATGACGCCAGGAATCCAATGATTGGATCCGCGTTCATCGCCGAGGTTTCTCGGGCGGTTGATCAGTTGACACGCGATCCCGAGCGGCGAAGCCTTGTCGATTTCGGCGTCCGATACTGGCCCGTAAGCCGTTTCCCGTTCGTGGTCCTCTACGATCTATACGGCCAAGACCTTTTCGTGCTTGGCGTTATGCATACGGCCCAGGAATCACGGAAGTGGTTGGCCGAACGGCTCTGAAGCGAGGGCGATCGTCCTCAGTTCCTCACCTCATCAGATTTGGTGCTTAGCACCGTTTTTTTTAATGGTCCTGACGCCTTTTCCACCCATTTTGATTTCACGTCGAAGATGAATGCGGCCCCCGAGTTGAGCCCGTGGCTGACGGTTGCCCGCAGTGGAGACGTATCGGCTTCGCGCCCGCGTGAAGATAGCCCCTGACCCATCTCGACGAACCCCTGGAGCCTCCGCCAATCTCGCCGGGCCGCTCCTTCCGAGGCTCATGAGTCGCTCATCAGCCGGAAGACCGTTGCGGACGTGCCATTGGCCGGGCTATCTTTTGGCCGACCTCTGTCGGCTCTCGATGGGCGGGCATCGTGCCCGCTAATCATTCTCAATACGCCCGGCTGGACTCGAACCAGCGACCCTGGGATTAGAAATCCCATGCTCTATCCACCTGAGCTACGGGCGCGAAGGGGGTTTTTGTGTTACCGGGCGACCATTGTTAGCGCACGTGTTAGCGCGGTCACCAGCCGACTCCCCAGATTCTACCTGACGATCCCCATCCATGAGCCTCGCCCAGGCCTTCCAGCACGTTTCTGCCGTCCGTTTGTCGTCCTGCCCGACTAGTGACGCTGCCCCCATCGGACAAGGGGGCTGTATACCACCAGCACGTGGC
>CAYSPN010000580.1:0-1579 GCA_964432895.1 uncultured Candidatus Kuenenia sp. | reverse complement strand
CTATCCGTATGTGTGGTATCCGCACAACTTCTACGCGGACAGCTACCAGCAGAGCGCCAACGACCTCTACTACCGCTATCCGCAGGAGATGCGGGTGCCGGTCTACAACCGCGCGTGGCAAAACGAATACCCGAAGTCGCGTCGCTACTACCAGGGCCACCACTTCCATCTCGACGTGTTCTGACCCAGTCGTCCCGTGGCGACGAGATTGCATCTTGTCGTTGCAGCAGCGCGGATTCAGCAAGTTAAAAACTCGCTGCCACGGATGAAGTCCCATGAACCACGCCCCCACCTCCCAGCATCCGCCGTTTGATGACGAGCGCGAGGCGGCGCGGTGGTGGCTCGCCAACGTCTATGCGGGTGACGACGCCGTCCAACTCACGCCCCGTGCCGTGGTCACCGGCATGATCATTGGCGGGGTGATGTCGATCTCGAACCTCTACGTGGGGCTCAAGACCGGCTGGGGGCTGGGCGTGACGATCACGGCGTCGATCATCGCGTATGCCGTCTTCTCCGTGCTCGAGAAGGTGGTGCCGGCGTGGCGAAACCGGCCGTTCACGACGCTCGAAAACTACACGATGAGCAGCGCCGCCAGCGCCGCCGGCTACATGTCGAGCGCGGGGCTCGTGTCGGCGTTGCCCGCGCTCTATCTCACCACCGGCCGGCTGATGCAGTGGTGGGAGATCATGCTCTGGCTGGGGGCGCTGTCGTTTTTGGGCGTGTTCATGGCGATCCCGCTCAAGCGGCAGCTGATCAACATCGACCAGCTCCCCTTCCCTTCGGGCATCGCGACCGCCGAGACGCTCAAGAGCATGCACACGGCCGGAGGCGAGGCGGTCGTGAAGGCGCGGTCGCTCTTCGCCGCGGGCATCATCGGGGCCGTGGTCGCGGTCTGGCGGGATCTCTTCGGAGCGGTGAAGTCGCTCTCCGCCTACGCCTTCCCGGCGGAGCTGCCCTTCCTGCCGACGGCACTTGGCCGCGACCTGCTCACGAAGTACACGATCGGGATCGAGGGGTCGCTGATCATGCTGGCGGCCGGCGCGATCATGGGGCTGCGGGTGGCGGCGTCGATGCTGATCGGCTCGATCATCTGCTTCGGCATCATCGGACCGATCCTCGTGGAGCGGGGGATCTGCCAGCCGGGCTACAAGGGGATCGTGTCGTGGGTGCTCTGGCCGGCGACGGCGATGATGGTGACAAGCGGGCTGCTCTCGTTTGCGCTCAAGTGGCGGACGGTGCTGCGGGCGTTCGGCGGCCTGTCGGGCACGCTTGGGGGGCTCTTCGGCGGTGGGCGGCGGCATGAGAGGATCGACGACGAACTGGCACACATCGAGGTGCCGGCGTCGTGGTTCGTGGTGGGGGTGGGCCTGGCGGGCACCGCCTGCGTGGTGCTCGGTCATTTTCTTTTTGGCATCACGTGGTGGATGGGGATCCTCGCGGTGCTGGTGACGTTTCTGCTCTCGATCGTGGCGGCGCGGGCGACGGGTGAGACCGACATCACGCCGATCGGCGCGATGGGCAAGATCACGCAATTGCTCTATGGCGTGATCGCGCCGTCGAACATCACGACCAACCTGAT
>CAYSPN010000579.1:0-5651 GCA_964432895.1 uncultured Candidatus Kuenenia sp. | reverse complement strand
TGGATTTCGTGATTCAATCGCAGCCAGGAAATCATCCGCAGTCCGCACAGTCTCGCCAGCCACTGCAACGATCAGGTCCGCTCCCGTGCGATCTACCCGCTCAAATTCCGCCACGAATGGCCCCTGACGACGCCGTTCGCGGACAACCTTGAAGCCTCGCATGCCCGCCCGCTCGGATGGACCCTCGGGCGACAACGCCGCGACCAGCAGCCCCTTGTCGGTCTGGTAGACCCGAGCGACACCCGCGTCGGGCCGAATCACTTTCCCCCGCTGAATCAGCTGCGGAACGATTCGTGCCAAGGTGCCCACAGGGATGGCGAAGCCCACGCCTGAGCTCTGTCCTGTGCGGCTGGCGATGGCCGTATTCATGCCGATCAACCGGCTGCCGCTGTCGAGAAGGGGCCCGCCAGAGTTGCCCGGGTTGATCGCCGCGTCGGTCTGGATGATCGACTTGATCGTGCGGCCGCTCCGCGTCGGCAACGAGCGATTCAGACTGGAAATGATGCCTGTTGTGAGGGTGCGTTCGAGGCCGAACGGATTTCCGATGGCGAACACCCGTTGGCCAACGTGCAGGTTGCTGGAGGACCCAAAGACAGCCGGCACGAGCAGGGCTGCCGGAGCCTCCACCTTGAGCACCGCCACGTCGGTCGCCTGATCAAACCCCACCAACTTGCCAGTGTGCGACGACCCATCAAACAACAACACCTGAATCTCTCGTGCCCCCTCGACGACGTGGTAGTTGGTAAGCACGTGTCCTAGCTTGTCGAGCACAATGCCTGACCCGGCACCCTCGGAAGGCACCTCGAGCAGAAACAAGCCGCTCGACACCGTGGCCTTGGTATTGATGTTTGCAACGCTCCGGTTCACCGCCTCGTAGACGGCGATGTTCGTCCGTTCCTCGGGCGTGAAACGGTCACCAGCCGCGGCGTCCAGACGCAGACGCCCATCCACAGATGCCTGCTGCCCCGATGCGGAAGCGGCCAGCACGAGTGTCGCCACTACCGCCAGACAGCCCGCCCGCAGGCAAACCCTGGCTACCGCCTGCCAGTCAGACCAATCGCGCCCCAACACATTCGCAAACAACGAACGCATACGCCAGCCTCCTGTGTGGTCGTTGCACGGTATCTTGACCGCCACCCCGCTCCAACCCGAAATCGCCGCGAACACTCCGGCCGGGGCCCCGGCACCATGGAAAAACCCAGGAATTGCAGGAATTTACGGGCAGAACGACGTTGGCGGCTGGAAGCCTTCCAAATATGCTCACAGGATGGGGCTTGCCTTTGCCCCGTAGCCGACTCATAGGTTCACAGTACACGTCCGGAGGATCCCATGGCAGCGAGTCCTTTCCACAGACGCCACGCGGGCGGAGGCATGCGTCTGGCGTTTGGCTTCGCGGTGATCCCCTTTGTCCAGGGCATCGTGGCGGCCATCACGATGCCTGCGGCCGCATTCGCAGCCAACGGTGAACGACCCGCTGCCGCAGCGTCGTCCGCGGTAAGCATTTCGTTCGTTGAAAGCTTCCGCCGAGATGGCGGCTCTGCGCCGGTCACTGCGATTGGCATGCGATGGACGCCGCCCGCTGACAAGGCCCCTCCAACTCGAGTGCTCGTGCTCGTCGACACGTCCGCCAGCCAGATGGGCGATTTCCGTCGCAGCGGCCAAAACGCTCTTGCCGGCATGCTCGAGACTGCCCGACCTGTCGACCGCTACCTTGCGGCCGCGGCAGACGTGGCCTGCGTGCCGCTGGGTGATGGCTTCGTGCCGGCCAACGATCCGGCGATCCAGAGATCGCTCGACGCTTTGGAAGCCAGGACGCCACTTGGCTCCACCGATCTGATCGAGGTGCTCGATCGTGCGGTCGAACTCGTTGGCGAGACGCAGGCAGCCACCTCCGCCAGCGGCAGATCGATCGTCTATATCGGAGACGGCCCCGGCCTCGGAGGCATCGACCCCGGCGATTTCCAGCGAACCCTGGAGACACTCCGCGGAAAGCACATCACTTTCTCGGCGATTGGCATCGGTCCGCAGGTGAATTGGCCGTGCCTCGCGGCATTGGCCAGTGCGACCGGCGGCATGCTGCTCGTTCCCGACGAGACGGTGTCCGCCAAGGACGCCGGCGGCCGAATGGCCCATTTGGCCGTTGCGGCCACGGCATGGCCGGAGCAGGTCGCGATCTCGACCGCTGCCTCGGATGCCGGGCTGCGGATGCTGCCAGCGCGGATGCCGCCGCTCCGCAGCGACCGCGATTCTGTCGTGCTTGTAGAAGGTCCGCTCGACGCGGCCTCCATCGAAATGCTGCTCGACACCGGCGCGGCCGTTCTCACGGAGCCGCCCGTTTCGCTCCACGTGCCGCCCACGCAGCCTCAGGAAGAGCATGCCTACCTCGAGGAACTGGCCCGCAATGCCCGCGAGACCGCCGGCGCGTTCCTGCCGCTCCTCGGCCGCGAAGGACTCGACCTGGCCCGCCGCGCCATCCGCGGCGAAGCCGCCACGCTCGCGGTGCTTTCGAGGCAGGCTGAGGCCGCCGGAGCTCACGACGCCGCCGCGCGGCTGGCGCAGGCATCCCTCCGCCGTGATCCCGACAACACCGCCGCCGCGGTGATCCGCTCGGTCGCCCAGCAGATTCCTGGTCCGGCAGCGGAGGAACTGCCGCCCGACATGCTGCCGCCGGCCGTGCCCGACTCCGGCTCCGACGAACTGGCCGACATCAATGCCCTGCGCAAGGTGCGGGCCCAGCAGATGGAGCAGGAGACCGCCGTGCGACTCCGCAATGCCCGGCACATGATGATGACCGACCCCGACCAGGCCCGGTCCAACCTCAAGGACCTGCAGCAGGCGGTGAATAGTTCCGACGACCTCGATGCCGCCATGCGGGACCGACTCTCGCGGCAGATCGAGATGAGCATTCGCGAGTCGGTCGTGCGTTCGCGGGAGAAGGTGGAATGTGACCTCGCGAATGAGCGTCGGGCGGCTATCGGCCGGGAGCGGCAGCGGCTCGACGGCGAGTTGCGGGCCAAGGAAGAGCGGTTCAAGCAACTGACTGAACGCTACACGGCGCTCCTCACCACGGGGATCGAACAGCGCTACCAGCGACCTCTCATCCAGCAGCATGACGATCCCATCCAGTTGGCCAACGACCCCGCCGGCCAGTACGACGAGTTCATCCGTGCGGAGCGCGAGGTCGCCGACGAGATGGCGGTGGAGGCTTCGCGAATTTACGGCAATTACCCGATGCCGATGATGGCCCGCGAGGTGGCCCGAACGGCCCCCATCGTGGCCCGAACGCTCCATTATGACTCGCAGAATGTCCGCTACCGTCGCGAGATGCAGCGGAACTTCATGGACGCTCTGCATCTGGTCGATCTGGCCGCGATTCCATTCGTGGACGAGCCGCCCATCCACTACCCGAACGCCGATCGTTGGCGTGAGATCACGAAGCTCCGCGAAAAATACAAATCGGTCGATCTCGCCAATCCCGGCAGTGCCGAGAAAAGGCTCTACGACGCCCTCGACCAGCCGGTGGACGACCTGAACTTCCAGGAGACGCCTCTGCGGGACGTCATCAATCAGCTCAAGGACAAGTACGACATCCCGATCCTGGCCGACAAGAAGGCGTTCGAGGACGCTGGACTTGACCTCGACACGACGGTTGTCACGCAGAACGTGTCGGGCATCTCGCTGCGTTCAGCCCTGCGGCTGCTTCTGGGCGACATTGACCTCACCTACCTCATCAAGGATGAGGTCATGCTGATCACGACCAAGGACAAGGCGGCCGAAAACCTCATCATCAAGGTTTATCCGGTTGGCGACCTCGTCATGCCGCTCAGCGCAGGCGGTGGCGTCAATCCGTTCCAGACCGGTGGCGGTATGGGCGGGGCCGGCGGCATCAACAGCGGCATGGGCGGTGGTGGCATGGGCGGTGGTGGCATGGGCGGCGGTGGCATGGGTGGCGGCATGTTCCAGATTTCGGACGCTCGCGACCGCCTTGCCCGCCGCGAGAAGCCGAATCCGTCGGCGTTGCCTCAGAATCCTCGGCCGAAGCCAGCGCCAGCCGCGGCTGACACCAAGAGTCAACCCGACGACGTGGGTCTGCCTGCGTCCGTCATCGATTCCAGCGACATGAGGGCTGCCGTCGCGGCGTATCTGACCGCGGAGCCGGCCCGTTCCGACGCGACCGCCGCCAGTAGCACGTCCAGCGCCGACAGTCGTGACAGTCATGACACGGCGATCCGGATGGCACGGCTCCGCGTCACCGCAGCCGAACTCGGTCGGCAGGGTCGCTTCGACCGGGCGGCCGACCTGCTCTCGGCAGCCATCGCCTGCGGCCGTGCAGAACCCTGGATGTATGAGGCGCTCGCCGTGGCGATGGAAGCTGCCGGACAGCCGCGTGAAGAGGTCGAGCGGGCCCTGCTCTCGACGGCTGAATTTGCATCCTCTCCGTTCGATCTGCTCGCCCTGGCCAATTACCTCGCGCGATTCGGGTCGCCGGGGCGGGCGATCCGACTGTGCAAGCAGGTGACGAATCTCGACCCGGCGAATCGGGAGGCCTACGCTCTTGCCATGACGCTCGCAGCGCGGTCCGACGACGTGGCCACGCTTCGCTGGGCCTGCCCCGGCGTACTGGCACACGAATGGCCCGCCGACCAGCGTGAGATTTTCACGCGGGCGGCACGGCTGTCGAAGACAACCATCGACGCACTGGAAAAAGCGGGACATGCAGACGAGGCCGCCGACTTTCGGGCTCGTGTCGATCGGGCGCTCGTCCGCGACATCGAAGTGGAACTGTCATGGAACGGGGATGCCGACATCGACATGATCGTGGAGGAGCCGCCAGGCACCGTCTGCTCGCTCTCCTCGCCGCGTTCCACGTCGGGCGGCACCCTGCTTGCCGATTCAGACGCGACTGCCGACCCGGCCAACACGACGCATCGTGAGCGTTATGTGGCTGCCGAGGCTTTTCCCGGCACCTACCGCGTCCTGGTGCGACGGGCGTGGGGCAAGGTGGCGGCCGACACGGTAACGGCCACGGTGGTCCTCTATCGCGGCACGGAAAACGAACAGCGACTGAAGCGCCAGGTGGCCGTCCGGGCCGATGATGCCATGGTGAGCATCGAAGTGCCGGCGGGCCGACGTCAGGAACTGCTGCTCGATGCCCAGGTGGCACAGGACGTCGTGACCCAGCAACAGCTCGGCCGCGCCATCCTCGCCCAGCAACTGGCGGGCATGGCCGATTCCTCTGCGGCGGCATCGCTCTCGCAGAGCCGTGGCACCCCACGGTCGACCGGGACGCCCGGCATGCCCTTCTTCCGCAGTGGCGCCGTCGGGTATCAGCCCGTCATCTCGACGCTTCCCGAAGGCACGAACATGTTCGCCCAGGCGGTCGTGTCGGCTGATCGCCGCTATGTACGCATCACCACCACGCCGCTCTTTTCAGGCGTCGGCCAGGTGACGCAGTTCAACTTCTCTGGCGGCGGTGCCCAGGGCACCGGTGGTGGCGGCGGTGGCATGGGCGGTGGTGGCATGGGCGGTGGTGGCATGGGTGGCGGTGGCATGGGTGGCGGTGGCATGGGTGGTGGTGGCATGGGCGGCGGTGGCATGGGTGGCGGTGGCATGGGTGGTGGTGGCATGCAGGGTGGTGGTGGTATGCAGGG
>CAYSPN010000578.1:0-2783 GCA_964432895.1 uncultured Candidatus Kuenenia sp. | reverse complement strand
CTTGACATTCTCCCCGAGCCGCACGAGCGTCGCGCGTTGCTTCTCGAAGCCCTTTCGTTCCTGCGTGCGCTGTTCTTCCTCCGTGTCATCGAAGTCGGGCCCGGTGGATGCTTCGTCTGCGATTGCCTTCAGCTCACGATCGATGAAAGCGATCTTCTTTTCGATGTCGGTCAGCCGCTTTGTGTAGGTGCGGATCCGCTCCTGTTGTTTCGCGCTGACATCCTGGCGTGCCCGTTCCTTGACCTTCTTTTGGATGGTTACGGCGGCATCCTTGGCGCCGGCGATGTTGGGGGCCTCGCAAACCTTCGTCACGGCCCCCTCGCTGTCGAGAAGCAGCAGCTTTCCGGCCCCTCCGACGTACACATCGCCCTTCGGCCCGACGTTCACCGCCTCGGGTGGCACGGGCAGAGGCCATTCCGCGACCTGGTCGCCCTCTGAGTCGAAGACACGCAGCAGCGACTTGTCTCCGGAGACGCCCGCGAGCACCCGTCCCTGCCGATCGACGGCGAATGTGGTCAGTTTTTCCCGCGAGCTGCCATCCACGACCTTGATGAGACGCTCCTGGGCATGCGTGGCGGAGCCCGTGGCATCGTCCGCAATCGCCTGGCCACCCGGCAGGGCGCCGACGTATGCGAGCATCAGAATCGCCCGTGCCGCCAGGGCGCGGCTTTGAAAGGCGAGGTGTCTGTGGCTCGATCGGCCGCCGAACGCTGGAATCGCCATGGCGTTATCCTCCCACAAGAGTGAATAGGCCGGATTGCCCACGGAGTTCACTGCAAAGACTAGAGGCAGTATCTCCGTCTTCGGGAGGGGTGTCAATCGTGCCGACGTTTTACTCAAGCCGCTCGCCGACGATGTCACGAAGCTTTGTTCGCAAATCCTCCACCCGGGCGGGTTCGTCGGCATATCGGTTGTGCTTCTGCGCGAGATCCTGCCTTAGGTCGTAGAGTTCGCCGGCCTTCGTGTTCTTCGCGTAGCCGTTCGCATCGTCGAACCAGTCGGGAACCTTTGACACGCCACCGGTCTTTGCATCGATCATCACCCAGTCGCCGTGACGGATCGCATAGGCTTTCGGGTTGGTGTTGTGGATCAAGGTGTCGCGGGCGGAAGGCCCGGTGGCCGTGAGCATGGCCCGCTGGTCGATGCTGTCCTCTGCAGAGCCGGCCAGAATCGGGAACCCCACGATGGCCGCAAGCGTCGCGAAGATGTCGATCTGGCTCATCAGCCCGTCCTCGACTCGGCCGGCGGGCACATGCCCCGGCCAACGGACGATGAAGGGTACGCGATGGCCAGCCTCCCAGAGGTCTCGCTTCAGCCCGCGGAGCAGACCCATGCTGCGGTGGTCGAACGCGCGCACCCGCTCATAGGCATAGTGCTCCGGCCCGTTGTCGGCGGTGAAGATGATAATCGTGTTCTCGGCCAGCCCCTTGGCCTCCAGCGCATCGAGCACCGCGCCGACCGCCGCGTCGGTCTGCGCGACGAAATCGCCGTATCCATTGGCCTGCGACGTGCCCACGAACTCTTTGGCCGGCACGATCGGCGCGTGCGGCGACGTGAACGGGAAATAGAGAAAGAACGGTTCTCCCGGCTGCTGCCGGTCGATCCATGCGGTCGCCCTCTCGGTCAACGTCGGCATCACCGCATGGAAATCCCAGTCCTTCACGGCCGGGCCAGGCCGCGTTTCCCACTCCCCTTCGGCAGTCCGCTGCGTGATCGTCAAGTCGCCCGTCGGCGCGGTGATCACGCGATCGTTTTCGAACCAGGCGTAGGGAGGGAAGTTGGGCACGTCGTCGCCGAAGTACACGTCGAACCCGTGGTCGAGCGGGCCGCCCGGAATGGGCTTCGACCAGTCGAACGCATCGGCCGGGAACACGCGGCTGCGGCCCTCCAGCCGCGGCTCCGCGCCGGGCTTGCGGATGGCGTTCCAGTGCCAGCCGAGGTGCCACTTGCCGAAGCAAGCCGTGTGATACCCCCGCTCCTTGAGCATCTCGGCGAGCGTCGTGCGGTCGGCATCCATCACGGGCTGTTCGAAGGCGTTGACGATGCCGTGGAACTTCCGCCAGTGATACCGGCCATGCAGCAGGGCATAGCGACTCGGCGTACAGATCCCGGACGAGCTGTGGGCGTCCGTGAAGCGGCAGCCCTCCCTGCACAGCCGATCGAGATGCGGCGTCGGGATCTTGGATTCGGGATTCGCGGCCGCGACGTCGCCCACGCCCATGTCGTCGGCATAGAGAATGACCACGTTCGGTCGTCTATCGGCGGGCGCGGCCATGGTAACGCCGGCCAGGGTAACACCGACCATGACCGCCAAGGCCGCTGCGATCGAGGTGACCTTCAGCCATGAAGCGATGAAGGCACGTCGCATGAAAAACTCCTTGGAGATCCTTGTGTAGCGGTCGCGAGAGCGTCACACCGTCTCGCCGCGGACGAGATCCTCGGGCGTCTGCCGGGCGCGGACGAGCCTCGCCTTGCCGCCGTCGATCAGCACCTCGGCCGGTAGGGGCTTCGAGTTGTAGTTGCTCGCCATCACGAAGCCGTACGCTCCCGCGATCTCGATCACGAGCAGGTCGCCCACCTGCGCCGGCGGCAGGGCCCGCGAGGCCACGAAGCCGCCGTCGTTCTGCGTGAAGATGTCGCCCGATTCGCACAAGGGACCGCCCACTGCCACTTCTTCGGGAACGCCTTCCGCGACCGAGTCGGCCTTCGCCGGGCAGAGACTCATCGGATGGTAGGAGCCGTAGAGCACCGGCCGCGCCAGCGTGTTGAAGCCGGCGTCGACG
>CAYSPN010000577.1:0-2530 GCA_964432895.1 uncultured Candidatus Kuenenia sp. | reverse complement strand
GTAGTTCAACTCCATGCTGTTGAAGTTGGAGCTGATCGTCGAGTCGTAGGTCTGCGCGTAGGTGAAACCCGGCATCCCCGGCAGGATGGTGCCGGCCAGAGGCGTCACCAGGAACGATCGCGGCATGGCGTTGTAGCTGTCGCGGACGAAGAAGCTCAGGCCGCCGTAGTAGGTGAACTCGAGTGACTGATCCCGGTCGAGATAGTCGCGGCCGAGATGTTCACCGATTGTGAGCCGGGCGCCCGGCACAAGATCCCAGGGAACACCGGTGGTGACGAACGTGCCTGCGAGGTTGGGTCGCAGCGACGGATTGGGCAATCCAACGACCGACGGGTCGTACCCCATCACGCGGCGGTAGTTTCGGCTGCGGCTCATCACAAGCACCTCGGCCGAGCCGTACCATTGGCCGCTGGAGAACCACGTGCCGGAACTGGACTCGAAGGGCATCTCCTCGACTTCGAAGTCCTGCACCCGCAGGCCGTCGGCAGCACGTGCCGAAACCTCGTCGACGAACTCGGGGCTGACGATCTCCCGACCCACCACCTCTTCCGGCTTTGCGAGCAGCGCCGGACCGTCGGCCACCGGCTCGTCGGCCGTCGCGTCGTCCGGCAGTACCATGTCGAGGAGGGGGCGATCCTCCAGCACAGTGACGTCGTCGTGCGGCTGTGCCATCGCCGGTCCACCAGCCGTCATCATGCCTAACGCCAGCAGCACCCAGGCTCTGCCAGGCAGACTCCACGCAGCGCGGTAGGTGGATGTGGCCATCACGGTTGCAGTGGTCGAGGAAGGAACGAGTCGATCCGGAGAATCGATCCAGTCGCTAGAGTCCATCGTCACGTGCCCAGTCGCTTCCACACTCAATTTCGGCAAAGTCACCGCGGCCCTGCCTAGCCTGCCCATTCACCCGGAATTGCGGCCCCCGATGCCTAGGGGGTCATGCTCGTGGGTCATGACGGTGCCCCGGGCTGCCAGCCTGCGAACGGCATGTTCCGCACAACCGGCTGTGCTCCGGGTCAGCTTGAGTCTTTCCCCGAGCTGATTCGATGAACATGCATGCCGGCCGGCGTGTCGGCCCTGGAGAAGTCGATGCGGGTCAAGCGACATCACATACTGCTGGGAGGGCTGCTGCTGTTTTTTGCCGGCGTGCAGTTCCGCCTCGTGGAGTCGTTCACCCTCAGCGAACGCTCGAGCCATTTCATCTCCGCCCAACTCGGTGACAAGGGCGGCTTTCAGGCGCAGACGCTCTGGCAGAACGTCCCTTCCAGGAAGGTGGTCACGCCGCCGCGGTGGCTGGGTCTGGCGCTGATGTCGGTAGGCTCGGTGCTGACGCTCAAGAGCCTGTCGATGAAGAACGCCGCATGACGGCCTAGGACACGATGTCCCGGATGACGTGCCCGTAGACGTCCGTCAGCCGCATGTCACGTCCACTGAAGCGATACGTCAACTTCGTGTGGTCGATCCCCAGCAGGTGCAGCATCGTGGCGTGGAGATCGTGGATCATGAACTTCTTCTCGACCACCCGATAGCCAAAGTCGTCGGTGGCCCCCGTGATCGTGCCCCCCTTCACGCCGCCGCCGGCCATCCACATTGAAAAGGCCTGCGGGTTGTGGTCGCGGCCGTCCGACCCTTGAGCGAACGGCGTCCGCCCGAATTCGCCGCTCCAGACGACGAGCGTGGAGTCGAGCATCCCGCGGTCCTTCAGGTCCCGGATCAGGGCGGCGATCGGCTGGTCCACCGCCCGAGCGTTGTTGGCATGCCCCTCGCGCAGCTTCCCGTGCTGGTCCCATCGGTCGGCGTTGATCGCCGGGCAGGTGAGTTCCACGAACCGCACACCCCGCTCCACCATCCGGCGGGCCAGCAGACACTCGGTGCCGAAAATCTGCGTCGGCTTGTACTCGGCCTCGAGACCGTAGGCCCGCTTCGTCTCCGCGGATTCGCCTGACAGGTCGAGCAGGTCGGGCACCTCCGTCTGCATGCGGTAGGCGAGTTCTTGATTGGTGATGGCGCTTTCCAGCGCGTCGGGCGGGCTCCCACCGGCTGCCAATCGCTCCGCAAAGCCCCGGTCCAGCCGGCGGGCGAGATCGAGCTTCGACACCTGGTGCTGCGCCGACTTCTCCAGCGGCTTCACATTGGCAAGCCCCGTGGCATTCGGCTTGATGATCGACCCCTGGTAGGTCGCCGGCAGGAAGCCGTTTGTGAAGTTGTCGAGGCCGCCCGGCGGAATCAGGCCGCCGTTGATCACCATGTAGCCAGGGAGTTCGTCATTGACGCTGCCCAGGCCGTAGGTCGTCCATGCCCCCATGCTCGGCCGGCCCTGCAGACCCGATCCGGTGTGGAGAAAGTAGTTGGCGTTGGTGTGCTCGGGGAACTCGCTCGTCATCGAGCGAATGATCGCCAACTCATCGACGACCGAGCCCACGTGCGGAAAGAGATCGCTCACCGGGATGCCGCTCTTGCCATACGGCTGGAACTTCCACGGGCTTGGCAGCACCGTGCCGACGTTGTTGAACTGCGTGGCGTCGACCTTGAA
>CAYSPN010000576.1:0-8515 GCA_964432895.1 uncultured Candidatus Kuenenia sp. | reverse complement strand
AAGAGGCTCGCTACGCGGTTTTCAATCGCGACGATCTGCCAAACAAGGTCGTTCTTGCACCAGGCCTTGACCTGAGGGCCCGACTGCAGGTTGACCTTTTGACGAGGGGTTCCGAGGTGCTTGTCAACAGTCCGCTGATATCGCCGCCGCTTTTGACGCTTCGATCCTCCGCAGTCACGTTCAACGCAGTCACAGTGTGCAATAATCGGCTAACCATCGGTCCAAGTCTCGTGACGAATCAACCTTACGTTGAGGCTGCGAGGGCTGATGCTGCCGTCGGACTTGGCGGAAGGGTCACGGCCATCGCCGTTCGTCCAGGGAAAGCCGGTCAGGGTTATAGCAGTTCTGTCCCGCCGGCTGTTCGTGTTGTCGGTGGCGGCGGGAGCGGCGCACGCGCTGAGGCCGTGTGCAACAACGGTGTGATTACAGCCATCAATGTTCTCAACGGCGGAAGCGGCTATACCTCGATACCCTCAATCGAGATCGATCTCCCGCCGACTCCGCAGCAGACTCCCGCGGCACCAACCGCGGAAAAAGTCAACTTTAATGCGCCGATTTCCGCGGACGTTTTTGACTTGCAGATTGGCACTGGCAGGGCCACGCCGAACTCAGAACGAGCCTCGGTGTTCGTGTCATCGAGCGGTTCGCTATCAGGGGCAGTGTCGGCGACGTCCGCGCAGGCAACACAGCCATCGCAGTCGTTGCTCTTGTTGGTTGAGAACGGCGACGTCGTGCTGGAAGGGGCGGTCAACTGCAACCTCCAAACAATTTTTATGCGGTCCACTGCGGACCATGCCCATCTCGCGCCATTCTATTTGACGACGCGGTCGCCTTTGACCGGTGCTCAGACGGGGCTGCTTCAAGGGCAGACAGTTGCTGTGACGCTTGGCAATGACGTGGTCACCCCGGTCGATGGCGGTACCGTCGCGAACGTCGTCGATCTCGACACAAAGGTTGCCTCGGTGAGGGTGACTGCGGCAACCGCCGCGGGCAAGCCGTTATCAGGCCCATTTCCATACAAACTGGCGTTGCGGTCGGCAGGCAGTCTCGCCGTTGATGCGGTGGCGGCATCGGGTTATCCGATTAGCTTGCAATCATCTGTCGACATCGCACTGAACGCAGCGATCGTCACCGCTGCTGGCATCGAGATTGCCGCAGCCGGCAAATTCGTGGTTTCCGCACCGCTTACGACGAGCCGAGGGGCGGTGGTAATCACTGCATCCAATGTCACAGTGAACAATGCAATCCGTGTCTTGGACACGGTTACCGACCGGGGCAACGACGACATCGTGCTTACGGCGACCAGCGGCGATCTGAATATTGTGGGCGCCATTTGCGGGGTCAATAATGTGCGACTTGTGCAGAGAAATACGGGCGGTGTGCAGGGTCGTATCTATGGGCCGTCGCGAATCACTGCAAACGGCTTGGCTGTGGAGGCGGACGGTTCGGCGGACATTCGCACGGATGTTGTCACACTGTCCGGCCGTGTGACGGGTGACTTCAACCTCAATGAAAAAGACGACATATCGATTCCCTCGCTGCGGTCGCTCGGTTTCGTAAGTCTTCTGGCGGGCGGCTTCGACCCCGGCCCCAACAATCCGTTGACGCCAAACACGATAGCTCTACGGGCGACATTGCAGGACGTTACTCGGGTGCATGCGTCAGCACCACAGGGTAGTGTCGATGTCGCAACCGACACCGCCAAAACGTTGCTGTTGGGAGATCCTGCGGCGATCGGCAACGGTGTAGCAACGTCCATGCAAGCCGCAGGAAGCGTATCGGTGCGGTCGGTTGCAGGGCAGGTCGTGGCTGCGGACGCACCTATCGGAGGTACCACTGGCATCCCCGTTCGTGCTGCAAGTGTGCGTCCGCTTGCGGCGACGTACGACCCTCGCCAGCCCGGGATTTACGCGGCGACCCTTACTGGCATCCAAAACGAAGCGATCGTGGTTGATGGGATCACGCTTCAAGTAGGCGATCGGGTTCTGCTTTGCGGCCAACCGGCGGGGAGGGAGTTTGAAAACGGTGTTTATTCAGTAACCGTGGCTGGGAGCTCCGGGAGGCCGTTCGTCCTCACGCGGTCGCTTGACGCCGACACCACGGTGGAGATTCCCGATGGGGCGTTCGTTCGCGTGAGCGAGGGGCAGCTGGCATCAAAGGTTTTCCAAGTTGGCTACAATCCGACCTTCGGAACCTCTCCTTCGACTGTGTCGTTGGTTCAGAACCGCGCCGATGCCAACAGGGTTCGGGTTGCTACCGCGGCGGCACTGACGGCGACATATGACGCTGCTCAGCGAACCATCACCGGAACCGGAATTCTGCCTGAGATCGATGACGTCACACTGGTTGTGGGCGATCGTCTCTTCGTACGGAACGGTACGACTACGAGTATCGCGGGCGGTGGATCGTCAGCAACGCTGCCATCGTCGTCGGCGAACGGGATTTATCGGGTGGACAGCGTTGGCGGTGGGGCGTGGACGCTCACACGCGACGCCGACATAGACACGGGCTTGCCGTTTGTGGGCGGCTACGTAATCACGACGGAAGGAAGTTATCGAGCTTCAGTCACGGGGCAAGCGTTTTTGCTGACGTACGACTCCCTCGGCAACGATGCGATGACCCTGGCACCAGCGGGGAGCGGCGGCATCCCCGCGACGTTCGTCGGCACCAACGCCCCGAATGCTCCCGTCACATTCGTCGTATCGAGTACGAGTACCACGAACAACGCCGCGGGGTCTCTAGGAAAAATGCTTCTATTGCGGCACGCCAACAGCCAAGCCGCTGAATTCGCATTCGCCTCAGTGCTGCCCGGACTGAACGGGGCGCCGGCGGGCGTCATCCGCCTTTCGCAGGAACTGCCGGTGGTTTCCGAGGCGTTCGCCATCGATGGCAGGCAGCGGTATTCGCTGCCAGGCGCCAGGGGGGCATCAGTTGCCAGAGTCACGATCGATGGATCTCGAATAACGACCACTCGCAATGGTCGTCCAGCATCCACTGTTTCTGACGTGAACGGCATCGAATTCGTGAATGGCTCCCAATCCACGAAAGGGACTGCCGGCGGTTCAGTCTCAAATCTCAGCATTGGAGGGTTTGGGAGTGGTGCCGCAGTGAAGATTAACGGTGTTGGCGGCATTCTCATCAATAGTGTCACTCTGGGCCGTAGCGAAATCGGTGATCGTTTGGCCAACAAATACGGCGTTTTGGTGACGGGTCGTCAGGCAGAAGGAACCATAAGCGGTTCGACGATTGTCGGGAGCGCGGTCGCTGGCGTCCGTACGGAAGGCGATGCGGGTGGCGTCACAATCGTAGGCACGAATCTGGGAGTGGTGAATCAGGGAAATGCGATAGGCATTGAACTCAGCGACGGTGTCAGCAGCGTTGGACTCAATCCCGTTGTGATCACTTCGCCTTCCATTCTGACGGTTCGGAACCAGAGTGTTTTTGCGCTACCTCGGGCAATCTCACCTCGCAGTCTGCATCTTGGTCAACTCGTTACCGGGCCTGGCATAGCCGGCGGCACCACCATCGCAGCAATCAATGGAACGATGGTGACGCTTTCCAAGCCCATGACCGCCACGGCTTCCACAAGGGGGATTCGGTTCGTAGGCCCTGCCAGAAATACCGTGCAATTCAATCGCACCGGAGTGGTGCTCTCCGGAGGCAACAACACCGTGACCAACACCAGCATTGGTAACAATGCGTATGACGGCATTCGGGTCGAGGGAGGCATTCAGCAGATCGGGACGGCCCGTAAGACGAGCGGCGCCAGTAACGCCATCTACGGAAATGGTCGCTTTGGCGTGGAGGTGGTCGGCGCGTCCCAGATGATCATCGGCAACAACTTCGGGGTTCAAGGCAGAAATCAGCAGGCCAACGTCGTTGTCAATGGCATCACGCCGTCACGGCACGTTCCCAACGCTCGCACGAGGCTAGACGCCAACGGCAATTTCCATGCCGTCTCAACTGTCGCAGCTACGAAGAAGGGCAGTCCGTGGCGGCCGGTCTGAGAATGGTCAGTCACGACCCCAAGGCCGCTCTGGTCGGATTTCCCGCCAGCTTAGTCCGCGTGACGATCACGGCGTGGGCAGCGGCACGATTACAGACGGATCGTAGTTCGGCGGCGGTGGCGGCGTCGTGCCGGTCAGGACCGGCTGCTGGCCCACTGTGGCATTGTAGTTGATCGCCTGCAGGTTCGTCTGATTCGCAGCCTTAATCGTGAGGTTTGTGAGCGACGTGCCGCTGGTTGTCATCAGGATGTTTGAGACGCCGATTCCAGTGGTGCCGGTGGTCGTTGTCGTGCCGGTGTTCGCGAGCGATGTCGCGAGGCCCGAGATCCGGTTGGAAACCACATTGGCGTTGATCAAGCCATTGTTCACCGCCAGATTGACGCCGTTGCCGCCGCCCGGCGATCTGAGCGTGTTGCCGTTGACCGTGAGGTTTACCAGGTCGCCGGCATTCGGCGCCGAAGCCTGCACGCCGATCGTGGAGTCGATCGTGGAGTAGGCCACCTGAACCGTCGACGTGCCGCCGGTTGTCAGCGTCGTGCCACCAATGATAGGTGCCCCGGTTACCGAAACGCCGTAGTTTCCGACGTTCTTGATCGTTGTGGTCTCGACGATGGCATTTGCGCCAGAAACGGTGACGCCGGGACCGGTCGATCCATCGATGGAACTGCCGGCAAGCCGCATACGGCCGTCTCCTGCGATGCCGTTGACAACGACGGCCGATCCCGAAGTGTTGTTGATCGTCGAATTCGAGATGTTCACGAACGGATTTCCGACGTTTTGGCCATCCACCACGAAGCCGTCGGCCGTGAGATTTTGAAGCTTCATGTTCGTGAAGTTGACCGTGCCGCTGTTGCCGGCGGCATCCGTAATGACCACGCCGGTCTGCGACGGGCCGTTGCCCGTGATGCGGACGTCGTTGACCGTGGCGATTCCGCCTCCAGGCAGCCCCGGGCCGTCGGTGATGCCCACCTGGGCTCCCGTGATCTGGAGGTGATCGACCGTGTTGCCTGTTGAGGCACCGTTTGTCAGCACGACGGCCGGACCGACGGGATTCGTGATCACCGGATAGAGCGAGGATGCCGTGTTGGACCAGACATCGATCAGGCCGCAGTTGGCCGTACAGAGTTGCAGCGATGTTCCCTCGCCCACGAGGTATTGGTTGTTAGCCTGGAACTGGTAGCCGTCTGCGGGCGTTTCATAGGGGCATGTCGCACTCTGGCCGATGTGCACGAAAACGATATTGTAGTCGGCCGTGGCGGCGTCCTGGGCCTGCTGGAGCGTGGTGAAGGGGTTTTCCCAGGTGCCGGTGCCGGCCGGCAGCGTGGTCGTTGTGTTGTCGACGTGGAATATCTCGTATGGCGTGCCGGTCATCGGGTTGATCGCCTGCACCGGCGCCTGGTGGGCCCGCACGACGTGCTCGTTTCGCATCATCGGCTGCTCGATCTGGTCGGGCACATTGCGACGCCGCGAACCGCCCATGCGATAGGTCAGCCTCGCGAAGCCGGTCCAGTCGAAGAAACTGTCGTTGTTGGCCTGGAGCGAGAAATCCCAGTTGCGGATCAGCGTCAGATCCATGCGGGTGTACACACCGCCAAAGTACGGCACGAGGTCGGTGCCGTTGACGTTGTTGTAGCGGGCATTGCCGAAGGCATACCCACCCACGCTCACCATGCCGGCCCAGTCGGCCAGGCCCGGGATGTAGGCACCCACTTCAAGGTCGGCACCGGCGAGACCCGCATTGATGCCGTTCTGGCAGAGCAGCGAGTTGCCGACGAACGGCCCCATCTGCTGCGCGGTGTTGCCAACCGGGATGTAGCCATTGCTGCGGAGGTTGCCGTAGTCGGTGAGCCACTCGGTCGACACGCCCACCTGGTTGTAGGTCTGGCCACCGGCAAACACGTAGCTGCCACTTGAGTCGCTGATCGTGGTGTTGGAATACTGATTCTGGTCGCCGTCGTAATCCCAGTAGACGCCGACGCCGAAGAGCGTGCCGCCCCAGAACTGCTTCCGCACGGCGCCGACGTTGGAGAAGAAGCCGCCGTAGTTGCTCAAGTGGCCGCGGAGGTCGGCATTCCATACGCCGCCCAGATCGTCTTCCGCGTAAGGGATGAAGCCGCCGACGGTGTAGTAGCTGCCGCGGTAGCCAAGGCCGCGGTCGGCCGCGTTGATGCCGTAGTACATAAAGCCCGGGCCGTTTTCTTCGAGATCTCCGAGTCGCTGCACCGCGCCGTTGACAAGGCCGCCGACCGACCCCATCGCACCCTGGCCGACACCAGCCGCCCCGCCCGCACCGCCAAGCTGGCCGATCTGGGCATGCGCGAGCCGTGTCGGCGCCTCAGCGATCGACGCTGCGATCAAGGCGATCGCCACGGCTCGCCGCGCCCGGCGTTGCCAGGCCGCTGCTTTGCGGCGAATGGCTCTCACGCGGGCGGCAGCACGTTTTCCGGAACGTTTGGCAGATTTTTCCATCGCTGTCATATCCGTCGCGGTCGCCAGTGGCCCGTGCAGGGGAGTCCCTGCGTGGAAAAACCGGCATGGTCGTCGGAAGTGATCGACCCGCCGCCACCCGATCCATGAGCATTTTCGGCAGGAAGGCCGGGATCGGCAGCCGCACCGAAATTCTCCCAGGTTGCCAGGGCGGCCATGTCGGGATAGGCCATCGACAGCTGGCGGCTTATAAACGGGCGGGAAATAGCCTCCGGCCAGCCCGACCCGGCCGGTTCAGGATCGATTCCGCAGCGTTCGCCCGCCTCACCATCTTCTCCACCCTTCACCAATCCTCCCCATGTGGCAGTTCCAGAACCACGACGCGCTCCTCTTCGACTGCGACGGCACCTTGGCCGACACCATGCCGGCCCACTACCGCGGCTGGCTGAGCGTGACTGACGCCCACGGCATCCCCTTCGATGAAGACCGTTTCTATGCGCTCGGTGGCCGGCCGACGCGGGACATCGTCGCCACTCTGGCCGCCGAGAAGGGCATTACGATCGACATCGAGCAGGCCGTGCATGCGAAGGAACAGGCGTTCCTCGCCCAACTCGCCCACGTGCTGCCGATCGATCCCGTCGTCGAAGTGGTGCTCCGGTCGCGGGGCAGGGTGCCCATGGCCGTCGTCACCGGCGGCTTCCAGCGGGTCTGCCGGAAGATCCTCGAGCATGTCGGCATCGCCGAAGCGTTTGACACGATCGTGGCCAGCGAAGACACCACGCGGCACAAGCCCGACCCCGATCCGTTTTTGGAAGCGGCCCGCCGGCTCGGCGTTCGGCCGGAGCGGTGCGTGGTCTGGGAAGACAGCGACCTCGGCATCGAGGCGGCTCGGCGAGCCGGCATGGAATGGATCGACGTCCGGTCATTTCACCGGCCCGAGCGGATCACCTCATGACAACGCCAGCCACCACTGCGATCCCCGCCGCCGTCACCCTCGACGACATCCGTCAGGCCCACGACCGCATCCGTTCCGGCATCTACCGTTCCCCCTGTCCGCCGAGCATTCCGCTCTCCGACCTCACGGGCTGCAAAATCTGGTGCAAGCTCGACCTGCTCCAGCGGACCGGCAGCTTTAAGGAACGCGGCGCCCGCAACGCGCTGCTGCTGCTCGACGCCAACCAGCGGGCCCGCGGCGTGGTGGCCGCGTCGGCCGGCAACCATGCCTTGGGCCTTGCCTACCACGGCAAGCTGCTCGGCATCCCTGTCACCGTGGTGATGCCGCGGTTTGCCCCGCTGGTGAAGGTGTCCACCTGCCGCAGGCTCGGCGCCCGCGTCATTCTCGAGGGTGACTCCTTTGATGATGCCCGCCGCCGGGCGGTCGAGATGGCCGAACGCGACGGCCTGAATTTGGTGCATGGCTTCGACGATGCCCGCGTGATCGCGGGGCAGGGGACAATGGCCCTGGAGATCCTTGAAGACGTGCCCGACGCCGAGGTGATCGTCGTGCCCACCGGAGGGGCGGGCCTCTTGGCCGGCGTGGCCACCGTGGCCAAGAGCCTCCGGCCCGACATCCAGATGATCGCCGTCGAGCCCGCTGCGGCCGGCAGCCTGAGCGCCTCGCTCGCGGCCGGCAGGCCGACACAGGTGCCCACGCGGCCGACGCTCGCCGACGGGCTCGCCGTGGGGAAGGTTGGGGCACTGCCATTTGCGATCGCCGCACCGCTTGTCGACCGCGTGGTGACCGTCGGCGAAGAAGCGCTCTCGTTGGCCGTGCTGCGGCTGCTCGAACTTGAAAAGACCGTCGTGGAAGGGGCTGGGGCATCGGCGCTCGCCGCGGTGATGGGTGACGTCGGCAAGGAACTCGTCGGCCGTCGGGTGGTGCTGCTGCTCTGCGGCGGCAACATCGACCTCACGATCCTCGACCGCGTGATCAAGCACGGGCTGGCGGCCGACGGCCGGCTCTGGCGGTTTACGACGCAGGTGACCGATCGCCCCGGCGGCATCGCCAAGCTCACCGCGGCGATCGCGGCGGCGGGCGCCAGCGTGCAGGAGATCGTGCACGACCGGGCCTTCTCCGGGCC
>CAYSPN010000575.1:0-2156 GCA_964432895.1 uncultured Candidatus Kuenenia sp. | reverse complement strand
GCTGATGGCCGAGGTGCTCAGCGACGCGATCTCCGACGTCACCGGCGTTCGCGACCACTACACCGAGATCTCCATGAACGACGGTTCAACCGAGAAGGTGAAGGGCTATGACGACGACACGCGGGCGATCCAGCTCCACGACTCGGCCGTCAAGAACTACTTCCTCAAGACGTTTGGCCGCAATCCCCGCGACATTACCTGCGAGTGCGAGCGGTCGAACCAGCCCAGCCTCGTGCAGGTGCTCCATCTCTCGAACGGCTCGACGATCAACGACAAGCTGTCGGCCAAGGAGGGCCGCGTGACAGAGATCCTGGCAACTGATCCGAAGCCGCCGGCCCTCGTCGCCGAGGCCTGGCTCCGCTGCCTGAGCCGGATGCCGACCGACGCCGAGCGAAAGCCGATCGAAGAGATGCTCACGGCTGCGAAGCCCGAGGAGAAACGCGAACTCGTCGAGGACATGTATTGGTCGCTGCTCACCAGCCGCGAATTCCTCTTCAGGCACTAGCATCCATGAAGCTTCTCGTCGTTATCGTGTGCGTGTTGGCCGCGTTACCGTGTTCGGCGGCCGCACCGTCGTACGAACGTGACATCACACCGATCCTGCGGACCTACTGCTCCGGCTGCCACAACGACCGCGACAAGGAGGGGGAGTTATCCGTCGAGACGTTCGCGTCGCTCCGCAAGGGGGGCGTCGGATCGGGCGACCCGGTCGTGCCGGGCGATGCGGCTGCGTCGGTCATGATCCAGCGGATCCTCAGTAAAGACGCCGATCACATGCCGCCCGATGACGAGCCGCAGGTGCCGGCGGCCGATCTGGCCGTTCTCCAGGCCTGGATCGCGGCCGGTGCGACGCCCCCCGCCGCCGACGTGTCGTTGCTCGAGTCGCTGGTCGTGCCGAAACTGCCGCCGCACGTGGGAGCGATGCCGGTGACCGCCGTGGCGGTCTCGCCGGACGGGGGCCATGTGGCGGTCGTCCGCGGCCGTGGCCTTTCGGTGGTGCCGTTGGGTGCCCTCGGCGCGGGCCAGCCGTCGCTCGGCGTCGACCTCCCGTGGAAGGCAAACGCGGTGCACTTCAGTCCGGATGCCAAGTCGTTCGTCGTCGCCGGTGGCGTCACCGGCCTCTCCGGTGTGGCCGAGCTTCGCGATGCCGGCACGGGCAGCCTGATCCGTTCGTTCGGCGGCCACCGCGACGTGCTGTACGACGCTGAGTTTTCGCCTGACGGCAAGACGCTCGCCACGGCGGGTTACGACCGGTCGATCAAGCTCTGGAACGTGGCCGACGGGACGATCGTCCGGTCGATCGACGTCCACAACGGGGCGATCTTCGACGTCGCCTGGCACCCGAGCGGCAAGCTGCTCGGGTCGGCCAGCGCCGATGAGACGATCAAACTTTGGCGGACCAGCGACGGCGCGCGTCTCGACACGCTCAACCAGCCACAGGGGGAGATGTTCGCCGTGGCATTCACTCCCGACGGAAACCACGTGATCGGCGCGGGCCGTGACAAGCGGATCCACCTCTGGAAGCTCGTGTCGGTCGAGTCCCCTGCCATCAATCCGCCCATCCACTCGCGGTTTGCCCACGAAAGCCCGATCGTTGCCATCGGGCTTTCGGCCGACGGCAGACACCTGCTCACCTCCGCCGAAGACCGTTCGCTCAAGCTCTGGAGCGTGCCGGAACTGGTGCTCGAGCACGATTACCCCCGCCAGTCCGATCAGGTCGCCGCGGTTGTGCCGCTGCCCGACGGCCGGTTCGTGGTGGGCCGGATGGACGGGACGCTCGACGCCGTCGGGCTGGCGGCACCGCTCGCCAGCGGTTCCGCATCGCGGGCCGCGGCCAACCCCGCGGTCGCCAGCGTCTCTCCGCCCCAGTCGCCGGCCACCGCCTCGCCGGCCGATACCGTGAGCTCGCGGGCGGCGACTGAAAGCGAACCCAACGACACGCCGCAACAGGCAATGGCCGTCTCGCTCCCCGCGGAGATCAAGGGTGCGGTGGGGCGTCCGGGCGATGCCGACTATTTCCGCTTCGCGGCCAAGCGGGGCGAGCCGCTCCTGATCGAGGTGAATGCCGCCCGCTCCAAGTCGCAGCTCGACTCGCGGATCGAGGTGCTCGATGCCGCGGGCAATCCCGTCGAGCAGGTGATCCTGCAGGCCACGCG
>CAYSPN010000574.1:0-6991 GCA_964432895.1 uncultured Candidatus Kuenenia sp. | reverse complement strand
GCGTTTCACGGGCCGCGACCGGTCTGGTCTGACGATGACCACGGGCACGCCGTCGGTCGCCTTCAGATCGACGGAGATCCCGGGCGAGGCGGGCATGCTGAAGCCGCTCTGACCACCCTTGAGGTGCTGCTCGAACCACAGATGCTGGGTGATGGAGCACTCGGCGGCGTTGTGGTGGTTGACATGCGGCGTGATGCTAAACCGCACGCGCTCGTCGGGCACCTCCCGCCAGGTGACCGCCATGTTGTCGATCACCGCATGAAAATCGTTGGTCGGCGACAGCCAGAGGATGGGGCAGTTGAGGCGGTCGATGTAGGGATTGTCGCTCACACACGCTAACTCCAGGGCTGAGGGGCTCGACTTCACGCATCCCGGCAGGTCTGCCTGGCTATCGAGCACGGTGCCGGAGCCGCCGCAGGAGGGCACCGCCGCCCGCACCCGCTTGTCGATCGCCGCCAGGTTCGTCGTCAACTTCCCGCCCATCGAGTGTCCGTAGACGCCGATCTTTGCCGGATCGACCTCGGGCTGCTGCTCGAGGAACGTGATGCCGCGGCGGGCCGCAAGCAACACCAGGAACCAGTTGCTGTTCCGCGGCGACTCGATCGAGTCGAGCGTGTAGTCGTCGGGTGTGAGCGGGCCGGCGAAGTGATTCGACTTGTTCCGCTGCGGCGGGTGGGTGGCGTCGAGCCGGCCCCAGTCGGTGTTCTGGCCGTCATACTCCGGGGGCTTCCGACCAAAGTTCAGCTTGTTGCCACCCCAGTTGAGCGAAAGGCAGGCGTAGCCCCGCTTCGCGTCGGCCACAGCCCCGTCGAGATTGGCCGACTGGCCGCCACCGTGGATCTGCAGCAATCCGGGCAGCTTTGCGGCCCCCTTCGGGAATGCATAAAAACCGACCATCGTCGCCGGCTCGCCCTTGAACGTGCCGATGCGATACCGGACGACGCGGCAGACAACGCCATCCCGCTCCCATTCCTTGAGCGTTTCTGCCTCCAGCGACTCCGCCCGTGGGTCGTAGTTGGCCCACAATTCATCGAGCGACTGAGGCACCCTGCCATCACGAAGCGGCGGGAGCGAATCAGCAGCGGTGGAAAACGAGGTACACACCGCCACCAACGAAAGCGCAATGAGAAGAGGACGCGCACAACTGAGAACACCGTGCCACATCATCGAGCGGTATTCTTTAAATCGAATGTGAAGTCATTCACACCATCGGGAACAACGGTCACTTTGTACTTGGTCTCGCTATTGAACTGACCAGGCAAAGTTTCCTGAGGAACCGTCTCGGGCATCCCCGGTATCGGTGGCCCTGAGGCTTTTACGTTTTTGACGACCGAGAACTCGACCCGCCGCTCACCCGCCGCGGCCTGGCCTTCGAAATGGCCGTCTTTGATCGCCATCGCGTCCGCGTGGCCTGCCGCCACCGTAATCAATGTGATCCGCCCGTCCGGCAGCGGCGATCCATCAAGTGTGACCGTCCCACGCACTGGATAGCGGGCGACCGCTGGCTTTTCCTGACCGGAGCACCCCGCAACTACAAAACATACAACCACCGCGAGGGCCCGTGCCGGACGGGAGCCGCACATGATCACTCGCAACATCTGGCACATGCCGATACAGCGACGGACTCTCCCTAAGAAACCGAACACTCGCATCAGTAATCCTCGGAGAGATTTTTGCCGTCATCCCGCGTCGCGAATTGCGCGAGCGTTTGCAGGGAGGTGTTATCACCAAGAAATCGGACCGCCCCGTCCAAAAGGAGTGCATGGGTTCCACCGGGATGTGCGGAATTCAGGGGACAATTGTTCCCCGAATTGTCCCCAATTCCTCCGGCTCCGCCCGTCCAGCCGTTGCCGCTGTTGTTCTTGTCGTTGATGGCGTATCGGATTGTGGTAGCCGTATAGTTCTCGAAATGTGCGCCGTCATTGGCACCCCCCGTTGAACCGAGTGCCCAGCCGAAGTACGCCGCACCCGACCACTCCTTTCTCTGCCCTGCGGTGTCGATGAGATAATCGGATTGCTCACCCATGATCATCGTCTTGCTGGTGCCATCGAGACAGTCCTTCATTTTCAACTGCGACCCGACGAACAACATCCCGTCCTTGCTTCCAATGCCGCCCGAACTCGTCCCTGCGGTCCTCGCGGTGACTCCGGGGATCAGGCCCGTCGCAGCGCCACGCACCGGCACGTAGGACGACTTCGCCCAGTTACCACTGCCAAACGTTCTCCAGATTCCAAGCGGTGAAGACGTGCAACGAAGAGCCGGCATTGGATTGTTTTGGGCGGCTGCGGGACCGATTGCATAGCCGTTCGTGTTCAAGTCGTATTTGGAATACAGCACATTATCCTCAAGAAAAGGCAGCAGGAAAACAAAACACGAGTTTCCCCATCCCGACGACGTGGCAGTGCCAAACGGAGGCATGCAGTTCGCCCCCGAAGGCGGCAGCCTATTTTTGGCCTCATGATGGTTGTGAACCGCCAAACCGATTTGCTTGAGATTGTTGGCGCACTGGCTGCGTCTGGCCGCCTCCCGCGCTGCCTGCACCGCGGGCAGGAGCAAGCCGACGAGCGTGCCGATGATGGCGATCACGACCAGAAGTTCGACAAGCGTAAAACCGCGCCGCTCACGCCGACCGACGCGTACGCAAAAAAAGATGTCCCCCATTTGAAATCCTCCCCAAGCGGTGTCCGCCAAGGCGGTACGTGACTAAAACGCCGCCCTCTGTTTCGTTATAGCTCGATACGCGGGCCGAAGAAATGTATTTTCCTGCTGACGCTTGTGTGTTTTTCCGCGGCCGCATGGGGGGATCACTTCCCACCCGCCGGCACCCATCGGAACTCGGCAAACAGCACCTTCGTCAGGTCCGACCCAGCCTTCGGCTGCAACTGAATGTTGCCCACGACCGACCAGTCCTTCATTGGTTTCTTGTCGAACTTGCTGATCAGCCGCTCGGCCGGCACCACCATCTCCTGCCACTCGTCCGACGCCGTGATCTCGAGCGTCACCCCAAACTGGTTGTGATCGCCCCCCATAAGATGCACGGTCTGCGGCTCCGTGCAATAAAACTTGAAGCCGAGCGACGCGTTCACCGGCGCCCGCCACTTGGGGTCATAGAGCTGTTCCGTGCCCGAGCCCCGCTGGTTATTGGTCGACCGGAAGCCCTTGATGCCCTTGGGCCCCTCGACCTCGGCGACGTTCGTCCACTCGCTGTAACTGCTGCTCGCAATCACGTCGGACGGCTTGTCGGTCGCCTTGGCATTGCCGAGCTTCGATGGAATCGCAGCGTTGAAGTCGGTCGACAGCACGATCGTGTTGTCGTAGGTCACGTTCGCGTAGCCAAAGACATAGTCCTCGACGTTCAGCACCGGCAGCGCGCCCACCCAGCGATCGCCCTGCCGCACCGAAGCCGCATCCCGCCACGAGCGATTGAAGCTGCAGGGATTCTTCAGGGCGTAGAAGATCTCCACCTTTTTCACGCGATCGGGGGACGTCGGCGCGACGACGAGTTGTGGCACGCCCGCGGCGTCGAGCGTCAGCTCGGACCGTGGATGCTCGGGCCAGGCGACCTCCTTGCCCAGCACATACTTCTCCAGCCAGAGCTTTGCGTCCTGCCCCACCTTGTCGGTGTCGTGATGGCCGCGGGCCTGGATCGCGAAGGCCCAGGGCACGCCCGGCTTGAACCGCTTGAAGCTCTCGAGCCCGCGCTCGTGGCCGCCGTGATGGTCGTTGGAGCCGTTGAGGAAGAGTGTCGCCGCGGTGATGGAGGGCACGTAAGCCTCGGGGGCGATCGCGGCAAGGAAAATCTCCTCGCCCGGCGTCTTCGGTGGCTCGGCGTAGGGCACGTTGTACATCCACACCTGCCTCGACCGGTAATACTCGGTCCAGCCGATGCCAAAGTAGGCTACGATCGCCTTCACCCGCGGGTCGGTGCCCAGGGGCCACATGAGCGTGCCGCCGTAGGAATACCCCTGCGCCCCAATCCGTGACCTGTCGACCTCCTTCTGCTGCTCCAAATAGCTGAGCACCCGTCGCTCGATCGCATACCAGATATAGTCGGAGGTCTGCCTTGGATTGGTGATCTGCTTGCCGTCGAGGGTCTGGCTGCTCACGGGACCGCAGACGTTGCGGTCCATGTTGCCGTGCCGCAGAGCCTCCGGGTATTTCGTGTAGTGCTTGCGGTCTCCCGTCTGGCCGCAGTAGTCGAACGACATCACGGCCCAGCCATCGTTCACGTAGTCCTGCGGGATCGATGCGGCGCCCATCCAGCCATGCACGTTGAGCAGGCCGGGGGCCTTCACCGCACCGGCCTTCACTTTGTAGAGGCAGTGGACACGTATTTCTGAATCCAACACGTAGCAGCTGATGTAAGAGTCGCGGGAATAGATCCCGTCCTTGGTCTCCTCCCGGACGATCTCCTCCTTGAAATCCCCCTCATTGGGGTCGTAGCCAGCCCAGAGCTGCGACGGCGTCTCGAGCACCTGCTCCGCCGCAAACGCCAACCCCCCGCAGACAAGGATCGCTGCCGATACACAGAACTGAACGAAACATCTCATGAACATGACCGTATCTGCTGGACGAAAGGGCGATGGCTCGCATGCCCAACGGACTTCTTGGAGGTAGACTCTAAGGGCCGCCCGATGGCGACGAAATGGACCGCCAGCTGCGATCTTGTGTGTTTTTCCGCTCCATGCCCAACACCCGCATCGACGTTGACTACGGGCCGCCCGTGATCCCGCATCGCATCCGCGGACGGCGGAACGCCGACCTCCCGGTTGGTGGCATCGAGGTGCTCCTCCACCGCCATGTCCGGCTCGCGGAATGGCGGATGATCGACGCGATCACGAAGCAGTGGGTCCTCTATTGGCCGACCGCGGGGCGGGCGAGGATCGTCCATGCGGGCGAAACCCATGACATTCGTAAGGGAACGCTCTTCCTCCAGCCTCCCCACACGACGTTTTCCACCGACTGCCACGCCGGCTTTGCGAAGTGGTACATCCACTTCAACGTGGCCGGAGTGGGCGACGCCCTCCGGCCGGGCGTCTTCCCGATCCGGCCCTCGCGGCGGATGCTCGCGCTCTTGGCATCGACCTGCCCCGCCACTATCGAGAAGGGCCGGTCAAGCGACCATACTGCGGCCACGACGCTCGATCTGATCGACCTTTTGTCGCTGGTCGTGAGAGATCGTTTGCCGAAGCTCCAGGCGGCCGGGTTCGTCGGCGTCGACGCCGACCGCGTGCTGCGGATTCTCCACGAGCGATCCTCGGGCGGCGTGACGCTCCACGACCTCGCCGAGGCCACGCACCTGACCGAGCGGAGTCTTTCGGAACTCGTGCTACGGACCACCGGCTTCACGCCGATGCGCTATCTGCTCGAACTGCGGCTCAACACCGCGATGAAGCTGCTGCGGCACACCGATCACTCCATCGAGCAGATCGCCCGCGAATGCGGCTTCGGCGACCGCTACTACTTCACGCGGATCTTCACGAAACACCGTCAGACGACCCCCGCCGCCTTCCGCAAAGAGGCTCGGGCGTAATGCCTCCCCCAGAGCCACTCACCCCTCGCCAAGAAAATTCGGCCGCAGGCGGTAGCTGCCCGACTCGAGCCGCTTGAGGATGCCGATGAGTTGACCTGTGGCGTCGAGGGTGGCGAGTGCAGGGCCGTTTTTTTCAGGGAACTCGAGCAGCCCGCCGCGAACGGCGTTCGCCAGCACGTCGCCATCGAGCACGATGCTCGGCAGATGCGCGACGGCCGTCGCGGCAGGCAGCAGGCTCGCCCGGGCCGAGTCTGGTGTGATCGCATCGAGCGCGATGCTCGCCGCTGACGAAAATGGCCCGACCGCCGTCCGAACAAGCGACTCCATCACGGCCTTCGTGCCAAGGCTTTCAGCAAGGTCGCGGCCGAGGGCCCGCACGAACGTGCCCGATGAGCACTCGATCTCGACCGCCAGTCGCGGCCACTCGTAGCCCGTGATCGTGAGCCGATGAATCCGCACAGGTTTCGATTCGAGCACCACCGGACGTCCCTTCCTCGCCAGCCGGTAGGCCCGTTTGCCGTCGACGTGCACCGCCGAATAATCGCAGGGCCGCTGCAGGATGTCGCCGCGAAATGCGGTCGCCGCCGCCTCGACCTCTGCGGCCGACGGACGGACGGGATCTTCCTCTTCCTCGACCGGCGTCTCGAGATCGTCCGAGGGACTCGAGCGGCCGAGCAGAAACGTGGCCGCATAGTGCTTGGTGAGGTCGTGCAGGTAGTCGACGAGCTTCGTCGCGTGGCCCGCGCAGACGACCACCACGCCGCTGGCGAGTGGATCGAGCGTGCCGGCATGGCCGACCGACTTCATTCCCAGGGCCCGCGCCACCACGTCGACGACGTGGCGGGACGACACACCGACGGGCTTGTCAACCGGGATCACACCCGTGAATGGGAAACGCATACAGCTCCGCGATCTCCTCTCGTGTCCGCCCGGCCACCCGCAGCCGCTCGCGCAGCCGCACGGGATCGTCCACCGCACCTGCCACGAGTCTGTCGAACTTGAGCGCCACGACGGTCGCCGTGCGATCGGCATCAGACCGGGCGTGTCCGAGCGGATACCGCACGAGCCCGCCGCCGAGGTGGCCGAGCGATCCGTGTTCGATCTCGACGCTCGTGGGGATGCCGTCGGGATAAAGAGCGTCGTACTCCGTGCCGCCGTGCTCGATGACGATCCGGTCGATCAGACTCCGAACGTCTGCGTCGGCGATCGCCGCATCGGAGTAATCCTCCGGCAAGAGCATCAACGACTCCCAGCCGGCGGCATGTCCCTCGGCAGCGGCCGCGCGGGCTTTGAGGAGCGTCTTGGCGAGGATGAAGGGGAGCGAGTGATCGGCCGACTGCCGGGTGGTGGGCGTCCGCTTGGCCGGATCGGCAATGATCGAATAGGCGGGTTCGTAGATCTTCACACGGATCGCCCGGATGCGGCTCAGGTCGCGGGCCACCTCGGGACTGGCTGCA
>CAYSPN010000573.1:0-1662 GCA_964432895.1 uncultured Candidatus Kuenenia sp. | reverse complement strand
AGCATCGCATCGGTGGCGATTTCAAGCCGACCGAATTTGGCGATGCCGATCCAGAGTGGCTTGCCTTCGGCAGGAACCGCCAGGGGCGCGGCGACGCGGGCAAACTCCGCGTTCAACGAAAGCTCCGCCGGCTGGCCGGCCACGGCCACCGCGGGCGCCCAGAAGCCGCCCATGGAGAAGGGGGCCGATCCACCGAACGGCCCACCCGACTTCCGAGGACGACTGCCGGGGCGGGAAGCGGCGGGATCGACGTCGGAGAGCGGTTCGCTCGCGAAGTCGTCCTGCTCGAGGTTGAAGTCGATCGGTGGGAGGAGCGCGATCCTGGGATCGGCGTAGGGGCTGGCCGGCGCTGCGAGAGGCGCGGCTACGAGAGGCGCGGGCGCCGTGGGATCGACCGCGGGAAGTGCGGGCCCATCGGCGGCCACTGCCGGAGCGATTGCCAACAGGCCGGCGATGAGAAACCACTTCGCCACGAAACGCCACTCGGGGAAAAACACACCGCAGGTCGGTGGGAGTGGATACTGGTTTCCGGCGACGGACGAAACCCCAACTGGGGAAGCTGGGGGGCGAGGGTGAGGTGAAACGACCGCGGCGAATGCACGAGAAGAAGTGCGGTCAGCCTATCGCTTCGGCTTCCCGGCATCCTCGGGCACGACGATGTCGAGCGTGGCCTTGCCCTTGGGGATTTCCGTCTTGAAGGTGTAGCGAGGGAAGAGCGGTACGGGAAATTCCTTATCCGGATGTTGCTCAGATCCCTCCACGTCCACGATCACCGGGCCGCTCACGGATCCAAACTCGGGCCGCGATGTGAAGACGCCCTTGATGATGCTCGACCGGCACTGCGGCCCTGTGTTGCCCTGAGAGGCGTCGGGCTCGATAGACACGTCGCCCATCGGGACGGGGTTGCCCTTCCACGTAACTCTCCCCGAGACCGGCGTCAGGCCGTTGGATTTCTGGCAGCCGACGCCAGACGCCAAAGCGAGCGAGACGACCATCAAGACGACGAGCGGCACATGGGAGATTGCCGGCCGAAGTGCGTTCATGGGCTGTAACCACCCGTATTACCATCTGCCCGTGAGCCGAGGCGTCGGTAGAGGTTGATGTCGATCATCTGCGTGACGAACTGCACGCTGCCATCGGCGAAGGCCATGTTGCAGCCGCCGGGATGCGCGCTGCCGAAGGTCTTCGTCATTTCGCCAGCGCAGCTTGTACTACCACCGCACGCGGACGGCGGCACGTTCGAGACGTCGATCAATGGGGAGGAGTTGATGCCATTAATGGCGGCGCCGGTCGTGGAGTGCGGACCTACGTAGGTCCCTGACCGGGAGGCTCCCGCCCACGACGGGCGTGAGACCCGATTGACCCACGCTTGGGCCGGATCGAGTGCTGCCCAGGATTGCTCCGTCTCGAGCGTGTATTGATAGCGGGTCTCGGCCAGCATGAATTGTTTCGAAGTGCCGTCGGTGAGGTCTTTGGCGCTCAACGATCCGTTGACAATGATCGCGCCGTTGCTGAAAAAGTTTTGATTGCCGTGAAAGCCGGTGCACCATTGATACCCATCGCTCGGCTTTTTGCCGGCAGGTGGGGCGCTCGCCAGACCGCCTCCCGAGACGCCGAAGTAGTCGGTGTTTGGCGTCGTGCCGCTGCTCCGCAGGTGCGAAG
>CAYSPN010000572.1:0-2078 GCA_964432895.1 uncultured Candidatus Kuenenia sp. | reverse complement strand
GCTGGCGGCAGGGTGGAAGTGGTCGGTGGTCAGGGCTTTCGGCTGGACAGGACCGACTGCGGGAGCCTGGGCCAGCGACTGCGACCAGGTGTGCGGCGGCGCAGGCTGTGCAGGCATCTGCACGGGCCGCGGAGGCGGCTGCATGGGCTGCTGGACCAGTGGGGCGACAGGAGACTGCTGAGCGACAGGAGGCTGTGCCGCCTGCATGCGAGTCATCATCGCCTTGAGCGACGCAGGAGGCTCGGTCTGCTGCACGGGCTGCGGTGTGAGCGTCTCAGCGAGGGCGGCCGCCGCAGCAGGGCTAGCCATGTCGGCCATGGCGATGCGTTGAGGTGGCATCCCCACGGGCTCGGTTGGGTTCGCGGCCGGCGTCAACGGCTCGGCTTGCTGCTCGGCTGCGCGAGTCGCGGGAGGCTCAGCCACGGCAATGGCTGGAGCAGCTGGAGCGGCAGGGGCAATGGCTGCGGTGACCGGCGGCGCAACCGGTGCGACGACCGGTCGCTCATCGGGTGGAGTGAGGGCCGCATCGGCAGGGATGGTCGCGGGTATGGAGACGGGGGCCGCGACCGGTGGAGCAATCGGCGGGGCGGTCGCTGCCGCGATACGCGTCTGGGCGCGGGCCGAGAGTTCGGCATGCGCCGCCTCCATCCCGTCAGCCGAGTGGGACGCGGTCGTGGTCCGGTCTTCGAGGCCGAAGTAGGGCCCTGGCACCGGGTCCCAGGCCCGTGGCGAAAAGATCGCTGCGGCCAGCAGCAGGCCGGCAACAAACGACGACGCCAAGATTCCGCCCGCCTTTTTTTCGGACATGCCCGATCGCCCCCCCTGGCCTTCGACAACGGTCGGCTCGGGCACGTTGCACACGCTGCGAGATGAATCACAGCATGGAACGCCGCCGGCCGTCCAAGAGGATCGACAGGTACCATCCAAAAAATCGATTCAGAAGGTACGGCGGGGAAAAACAGCCCAGGTGGCCCCGCAGACGAGGTGACCGACAGAGGACGGGCAGAATGGGCAATTCCCTTGCTTGCGCTTCGGGCTTGGATGGCTGCGGGTTCCCATGCAAGCCCGAAGCGCGAGCGAGGGACGAGCTCCATCTAGGAGAGCCGGCGGTCAGAAGCCGCGGGCCAGTGACGGCTGTTCGAGCACGGCGGTCCAGGCGTCGACGAGGATCGTCAGGTTGGCGTTGCGGTCGATCGATGCCAGTGCGTCGAGCGTGCCGTCGATCGCCTGGGCAGCCTCATCAGCGTCGGCTCCCCAGGCTTCCAGATGTCGTGCGATCGCCGGATCGGTGGGCTGTTCACCCGTAGCCGCCCGCCGCAGGGCCGCGCGGTAAAAATCGATCGCCGCTTCCAGCACGACCCGCAGCCGGGCCCGTCGCGGCGGCGCTTCCTTGCCGGCGGCTTCCACGAGCGCCGTCGTCTCCCGCGCGAGGTCCACGCCGTGCAGCGGCCGCTGCGAGAGCAGTGTGATCAGACGCCCACGGAATGCCGTCATCTCCGGATCGAGCAGGAGCCGCGCGCGGGCCAGGCTGCCACCAGCAGCAGCGGCGCACGTGTGCAGCAGGGCCGGATCGGCCTGCCCCCCCGTGGCCGCGGTCTCCGCGGAAAGGATGCGGAACACCGCCTCCGTCTCCAGCGGCTGGAATCGCACGATCTGGCATCGTGAACGGATCGTGGGGAGCTGCCGTTCGAGCGTGGTGCCGACCAGGATGATCACGGCCCGGTCGGGTGGCTCCTCCAGCGTCTTGAGCAGGCAGTTGGCCGCCTCGTCGGCGAGGTGGTCGGCATCGAGGATGATCGCCACCTTGCGGCCGCCGAGCGCCGGCCTCAGGAGCAGCCGCCAGCAGAGTCCTTCGCGCATCCGATGCTCGGGATCGCCGATGAGCATCTCCAGCGGGATCGTCGCCCGATCCGGCGGCTTCGCCACGACGTCGATGTCGGGATGGCTGCCGCCGTCCGCCTGCACACAGGAGGCACACGCCCCGCAGGCCACGAGCGCAGGGCTGGCGCGTTCGCAGAGCAGCGACTTGGCAAGCGCCAGGGCCACCGTGCTCTTGCCGACGCCGGCTGGTCCGATGA
>CAYSPN010000571.1:0-4205 GCA_964432895.1 uncultured Candidatus Kuenenia sp. | reverse complement strand
GCTTCGCGGCATTCCCCCGCTCGCGCCCGACGTGATCCTGATGGATGTCAATCTCCCCGACCGCAGCGGCGTCGAGTGCGTGGCTGAGCTTGCGCCGCAACTGCCGGGAACACAGATCCTGATGCTCACGGTCTATCAAGACCCCGACACGGCGTTCAAGGCTATCGCCGCCGGGGCACACGGCTACCTCGTGAAGCCGGTGATGCCCAAGCGGCTCGTCGAGGCGATCCGCGAGGTGCGCGACGGGGGCGTGCCAATGAGCCGGGCGATCGCACGACAAGTGATCGAGGCATTTCGAGTGATGCGTGACGGGCCTTCGAACACCGCAACGCCGGCCGCAGCCGCGGATCATCCTGATGCAAAACCGGCTGATCCACTCACGCCGCGCGAGCGACAGGTGCTCGAACTTCTCGTCGAGGGTTATTCCTATAAGGAAACGGCCCTCCAGCTCGGCATCTCGATCGGCACGGTGGGAACGTACGTCGAGCGGATCTACGAAAAGCTCCACGTCTCGTGCCGACGTGAGATGGTGGCCTGGTCGAAGACCCGCTGAATGTCGGGCGAAAAACGGCTTTTCTCCGAGTGGCGTCGTTGCCGCCATTATCCTCGGCGGATACGACTGGGCGTCGGCTCGCCTGCAAGTTTCAGACGTCCTGTCGATCGGGCCGGTGGTGTAGTATTCGGCGGGTCGCTCGGCCATCGCCGTGTCGGCGGTCATTCATTCTTGTCAGCAGGGGCATTGCCATGGGAACCCGGTCGCGAAGCTTTTCTCCACACGGATTCACCCTCGTCGAACTTCTAGTCGTCATCGCGATCATCGGCGTCCTGGTCGGTCTGCTCTTGCCCGCGGTGCAGTCGGCACGCGAGTCGAGCCGTCGGTCGGCGTGCGGTAACAACGTGAAGCAGATCGGCATCGCGTTGCACACCTACACCGACGCCAAGGGCGTACTGCCGCCGCAGGGCTCGGCCGAATACCACTACTTGCCTTCCACGGCACCCGCTGCGGACAAGCGCAAGGGCTGGGGCTGGACCTTCCTGATCATGCCCTTTACCGAAGACGCCGCAATCTACAACTCGCTCGCGAGCGGTTCCGCGACGGCGGACGTGACCGCACTGACCGGAACAGCCCTCGACCTTGTCCGCACGCAATTGCCACTGTTTACCTGCCCCAGTTGCAGAGTCACCCCCGGCGACGTGGAGTCGCAATACACATCGGGCCCCAAGTCGGGGAAGTCCAACTACGCCGCCTGCACGGGCCCCGCGAATATCGGCTGCGGAAACCAGACGAGCCCGAGCCTCACCAATGCCACCCCATGCAGCGTGGCGTCCCTCGGGGCGATCCGCAAGGTGAGGGGCCGCCCGCTCAAGGAGATCACCGACGGGCTGTCGAAGACATTCCTCGTCGGAGAGGTGGGCGGCAAATCCTTCGGACTGGGAGCCACCGGGGACAACCGCATGCCGGGCCTGTGGGCCGGCACGTGGAATCCGATCTATGACGGCGCCGTCTCGATGTCCGTGAGCCGCACGACCCGATACAAGCTCAACGGCGGCGATTTTTCCGCGTTCGGCAGTTCGCACCCCGATGGCGCCCACTTCGCGATGTGCGATGGCTCGGTGCGATTTGTCGGCAATACGATCGCATCGGCGGACAACGTCATCGGCTTCAAGACGGTCTCGGCTGCCAATTGGGGCGGCGCGGCCCACGCGCAAGCGGTGCTGGACGCCGCGGCAACGCTCACGGCCGTCTACCAGCAACTCAGCAGCGTTGCCGACGGCACCACTCCGACGGATTATTAATCCATGCGGTTTATCCATATCAGCATCGTGCTCGGCTTGCTCGCCGCCGCCGGCTGCCAGCCCGGCGTCGGAGCCACGGCCACGGGCATCGTCTCGTTCGACGGCGCGCCTGCGCCGGCTGGAGTCCTCGTCATCTTTTATCCCAAGGGTCCCAAAGGGTCCTCATCGATGGCGATCACCGATGCGAAGGGAAAGTACGACCTGTGGTTCAACGCCAGTGTCCGCGGCGTGATGCCGGGCGAGAACGCCGTGTCTCTGGCGGTTGAAAACGATCTCAATGCGTCGCGCGGCGTCCTCGTCACGGATGCGCTGCGGGCGCTCAAGATTCCCGCCCGCTACCGCGGGCCGAACTCGCCGATCGTGAAAACCGTCAAGCCGGGGGCCAACGTGGTCGACATCGACGTGACGATGTCGGAAGCGGCCGCGGCCAAGTAACCCACCGCCGATCCGGCAAGCCCGCAAGTGGGCGTCAGCCGTCCGTACGACGGTGCCGAAACTCTCCTGGCAGCCGCATGAGGCCGTGGAGCGCCTCGAGGTGATGCTCGTAGACGCCCCTTGGCGTCGTCTCCTGTCGCACGCAGATCGCCGCGGCCTTGCCGACCACCTCCCCCATCATGCCGCAGGTCCGCATCACGCGGACGGGCCCCAGGCCCTCCTTCGTGACGCTGATGTCGCGGCCGGCCATGAAGAGGTTGGCGACGTTCCGGCTGTAGAGCGTGCGATACGGGGCCCAGTAGGGGCCACCGTATTTGAAATGCTCCCCGTCGGTGGCCCGTGAGATGAACTCCATTCCCTTCAATTCCTCGTCGTAGTCGGGATGCGGCGAGTGAACGTCGATGTGCCAGGAGCAGGGAAACGCCTTGTCCGGCCACTCCTTCCGCTTGCGAAAGTCGTCGGCCGAGAGCACGATGTCACCGAGCAGCCGCCGCGACTCTCGCTTGCCAGCGATGGAGGCGGCCCAGCCGAGCCTGAGCGTCGGATAGAGCTTGTCCACGTTCTTGAGGGCGTCCCAGGCCCCATACATCGCACGGAAGTTGTTGTCGCGGATCCGTTCGACGTCATCGATCGGATTCTTGTCGAAGCCGCTCTCCCAGAACCAGCCGCCGAGGTTCCCGAGCGGGTCGTCGGCGGTATACACGCCGTTGCCCGGCCACTGGGCCGTGAGCTTTTTGCGGCCGGGGAACGGCTTGTCGGAAAGGTCGAGTGCCCACGGGCAGCGTGGAAACGGCTGCTCGTGGTCGCCCTGTTGAAACGCAGCGGTGAGGGCGTCCTTGTCCTTGCACTCGCATTCGAGGACATGCCGCTCGTTGGCGGCATCCATCGGCCGCCACCAGTTGGTCATGCCCATGTTGCTGCCGACCGCAAACTCGTAGTCGGCACCGGCGAGGTAGCCCACCACCGCATCGCCGGTGCAGTCGGCGAAGAAGCGGCCCCGCAGCCGTGTCCGCCGGCCGCCACAGGTGCTCTCGGCAACCACGGAATCGATCCGACCAGCGGCAACGTCTACGGCATTCACACGGTGCTCGAGGAAGAGCGTGACCGTGGGCTCGGCCCGAACGACCCGCAGCTTGAGATCATCGTCGAAATACTCGGCCGTCTTGCCGGCCATCATCCCTACCCGTTGGAAGTCAGGGAGGATCTCCTCGACGATGTCGCCGACGTTCGGAAAAGGCTCGGCTCGGGTCGTGCCCTCGGGCCAGACGCGCACCTCCGAGGAGCCGTTGCCACCGAGCACGGGCCGATCCTGCACGAGGGCCACCGTAAGCCCCTGACGGGCGGCCGCAATCGCCGCACACGTTCCCGCGAGACCGCCACCCACCACGACGAGATCGAACGCACCGCCGTCGTCGGGCGACTCCGGCAGCCCGAGCAGTCGACGGCGGAAGCCGTCGAGCGCCTTGACGTCATTCACCGGCTCGAAGGCGGGATCGCTGCAGAACAGCAACGCCTCGCACCGCCCCTCGAAGCCGGTGAGGTCGTGGATCGCGACGGTCGTCTCCGCCGCGACCTCGACCGTGCCGCCATCGTGCCAGTGCCAGTCGGCGCCTTTCGTGCCGAACGTCTCTGCGACCGGCCGGCCATCGAGCAGCACCTGGAACCGGCCCGGCGCGCCGGGAGCCCCCCACGGAGCCACCCAGTCTCGGGTCCTTACCCAGAGCCGGTAACGACCGGCCGCGGGGAACGACACCCGCGTGACGGCATCGGCTACAGGCCTGCCGAGTCCGTGCGCGAGCAGATAGGCCGATCCCATCTGGTCCATCGACTGCTGATCGACCACCCATCCGCCGATGTCGTCGAAGCCTTCCGCCTCGAGAAAGAGAAATTCGTTCCTGACCGGCATGGCCGTCCCGCGATTGCCCGTGAGCAGGGACAGCGCCGTGCAGGCTGCGGTGCCGATGAAAGCGCGA
>CAYSPN010000570.1:0-1509 GCA_964432895.1 uncultured Candidatus Kuenenia sp. | reverse complement strand
AGCAGTTCGATACAGACGCTTCTCGGATCGCCGCGTCGACCGATGTGTATGCGCTGGGCCTGGTGTTGCACGAACTGCTCACCGGCGACCTTCCGTATGACGTGCGGGGCAAGCCGATCGTGGTGGCGGCGCGGATCATTCGGGAACAGGAGCCACCATCCGTGGCGGCTCTGTGTCGGAGACTGCATGCTGAGGTCGGCGGGGATGCCACGGATGTCCGCCGGCTCGCTGCGATCACCGTGAAGTGCCTCCAAAAAACGCCCGCCGATCGCTACCCAGCGGCCGACGAACTGGAGGCCGAGCTGGCGCGGTGGCTGGCAGGCGAGCCTGTGCATGCCCGACCGGCGACGGTGGCCGAGCAGGCGTGGCGGTTCGCACGCCGTCATCGGCTGCCAGTCGCGGCCGCCGCGCTGATCTGCATGGCGGTGCTCGCCGCGGCATTTTTTTCAAGCCGGGCTCGGCATCAGCAACTCCTGGCCCTGCAGCATCGTGCGGCCGAGCAGGAGGAGGCGTATTACTCGACCGTGCAGCGGTCGGCAGCGGCTGCAGACCGGCGCAATATTCCGATTGCGGCCAGCCTGCAGGAGCGGGCGAGGTTGCTCCAGCAGGCTCCGCAGGTGGTTCCCGGACGGCCGATTGAACTGGACTGCCTCGCAGCTCGGCTTGACGACTCGGTGGCGGAGCTTCGCGGCCATGGGGCGATCGTGCGGGCGGTGGCTGCATCGTCGGCCGGTGATCGTGTGGTGACCGGAGACGATCTGGGCGTTGTCCGGCGGTGGACGGTGGACGATGCGGGCAGGTATCGGGAATCGCACCTGCTCGGCGGGCATCGGGCCGCGATCTGGTCGGCGGCACTGTCAGGCGACGGCCGGCGGGCCGTGACGGCGGCAGAGGACGGTGTGGCGATCGTCTGGGATGTCGCAGACGGAGAGCAGATCGGCAGCCTGCGGGGCCACTCCGCTGCGCTGTATGGGTGCGGCTTCGCTCCCGATGGACGATCGATCGCCACGGCATCGGCCGATGGCACCGTCGGCCTCTGGAGTGCGGAGACGTATGAGAGGATTGCCGTTTTCACGCCGCAGTGGAGGCCTGCGGCCCGTGATCGCAACGTGTACGGCGTCGCGTTGAATACTGCGGGTGACCAGATCGCCGCCGCCTGTGGAGACGGCGTGATTCGCCTCTGGAATGTCGAGACGGGGCAACTCGTGGTGGAGTTGTCAGGCCATTCCCGCCGGGTGTTCGCAGTCGCTTTCGCTCCTGATTCGCTGAGTCTGGCATCGGCGTCGGAAGACGGCACGGCGCGAGTCTGGGACGTGGCCAACGGCACTTGCGTCGCCGTGTTACGGCATCCGTTGCGAGTGAACGGCATCGCATGGACAGAAGATGGTCGCGGTCTGGCGACGGTGTCGGCCGATGCCATCGTGCGGCTGTGGAGCCCCATCGACGGCGGCGCTAGCGAACTGGTGGGGCATCGCGATGCTGTCTGGTCGGTGGCGCGTCTGTCGGGTG
>CAYSPN010000569.1:0-1916 GCA_964432895.1 uncultured Candidatus Kuenenia sp. | reverse complement strand
CCGTTGCCGTCGCGGTCGGCGAAGATGAGCACCCGGTCGCGGAGCCGGGTGTCCATCTTGATCGGACGTTCGGCGTAGGTGTGGTTCTCCGCGATCCAGAGCCGGCCGCGGGGATCCCAGGCCATGGCGATCGGGTTTTGCACGTCCGGTTCGGCGGCGAACACGCCGACGCGAAAACCGGCCGGCACGTCCATCGTGGCGGCAGCCTCTGCTGCGCGCAGCGGTGTGGCGGTCGAGTCTTTTTCACTGTTGAAGGGCGTTGGAAAGCCTTCGGCTGGGCACCATGCCGGGGCCAGCCACGAGGCAAGCAGCGCTGCTGTCACGAGGGGGCGGAGTGAGGAAATCATACGGGCACTATAAACCCGCACCGCATTCGCAGGCGAGGCCCGTCACCCCACCAGACCGTCGAGCGTGCCTGTTGCGTCAGAGAATCTCTCCGTTTCGTAGCCTACCTTCTGGGCCAGCGAGAGCAGCAGGTTGGAGAGCGGCGGATGCTTGTCTTCTTCGAAGGCCAAGTGCCGGCCGAGCTTCACGCCCAGCTTCGAGCCGCCCGCCACGAGCAACGGCAGGTTCTTGGGCGAATGCTCGCCCCCCTTGCCGGAGTTCATGCCGCTGCCGTAGAGCACGACGGTGCGATCGAGCATCGAGCCGTCTGCCTCGGCCGTCTTCTTGAGCATGCCGATGAACCGGCCCAACTTCGAGAGGAAGCCCTTGTCGATGACGGCGAGTTTGGCGAGCATGCCGGCGTCGCCGCCGTGATGCGACAGTTCGTGATGGTTCTCGCCGCCGACCCCGAAGCCACTGGCCTCGCGGGACCACTCGAACGTGATCACGCGGGTGGTGTCGGTGAGGAACGACAGGTAGACCAGTTCCAGCATGACGTCGATCCACATCGGCCGGTCGTGGGAGTCGCCCGGCTTGCTCTCCAGTTGCAGCCCCTTGTCGGAGACCTGGGGCTTCGGCCTGTCGATCCACTGCTCCAGCCGCTCCACCTGCTTTTCGGTGTCACGGACACTGGAGAGATACTCGTCGAGTTTCTTCTGGTCGGTCGTGCCGAGCTTGCGGTGAAGCGACTTGGCATCGCCGCCGATGGCGTCGAGGATCGACCGCCGCTCGGCATAGCGGGCGAGCGTCGCCGCCTTATCGGCTGCCGATTCAGGTACGAAGAGCCGTTCGAAGAGCCGGCGTGGTGAATTCTCGGCGGGCAGCGGCGTGCCCGTCGCGTCGAATGAAAGTGTGTGGCTGTGGCCGGCTGCGCCGGTGCCTGACATGTCGGAAAGCTGCACCGAAGCATACCGCGTGTGCGGGCCGTGCACGGCCGCGACCAATTGGTCGATCGACACCGAGTTGGTGTAGTCGGCGCCCGGCTTGGACGCGAGGTCGGCACCGGTGAGCCAGGTGTCGGCGCCGCTGTGGCCGCCCTTGGAGCGCGGGTGGCCCATGCCCGTCACGACCGTGAAATCGTTTCGGTGTTCCTCGAGGGTCTTGAGAGTGGGGGAGAGCGTGTAGTTTTCGCCGGCGTCGGCAGGCATCCATTCGAGGATGTTGACGCCATGGGGCACGTAGCAGCAGAGCATCCGGGGCTGCACGGCCTCCGACTTTGGCAGCGGCACGAACGTGGAAGGCGCGGCCGAGGCGCGGGGCAGCATCGCGTTGAGAAGCGGCAGCGATACGGCGGCACCAGCCGCCCGTAGCACGTGTCGCCGCGAGAGTCGTGTGCCTTGGAAACCGTTCATGAGTGTGCCTCAGTGCTGAAGAACTACTTCGCCGCAAAGGCGTCGCTGGCGACGATCGCCTTGACGAGTGCCCGTACCGTCGTGCCATCCTGTTTCATCGCCGCGACCATCCCGTCCACGAGGGGCTGGTCGGCGAGGCCGAGTTCCCGGCCCAGGGCATAGGTTGTGAGGTGGCTGGCG
>CAYSPN010000568.1:0-2392 GCA_964432895.1 uncultured Candidatus Kuenenia sp. | reverse complement strand
CACCATGGCCAGCCCGCTGGCGAACTGGCTCGACGTGCTGCCGCGCACACTGGCCGCCCCCCCCTGCATGCCCCGCGAACGAATCACCACCGGAGGACATCCCCCCGGGCTCTCCGCGGTGGCATCAACGCCCAGCGACTGAAGGGCTTCCAGCAGGTCGCCGATGGGGCGTTTGCGCATCCGCGGCGTACCGTCGAGCCGGTACGTGCCATGACCGATCGCGCAGACTGCCGACAGAAAGCGAATCGTCGTACCGCTGGCGGCGCAGTCGAGCGTCGCCTCGACAGCGGGCACCCTGCCACCGGCGCCGGAGACGCGAATCTCACCCCGCGGCCAGTCGGTGGCCACCCCGATGCCGAGCGCCGACAGCCCCGCGGCCATCACCCGCGTGTCCTGGCTGTCGAGTACCCCGGTGAGCAGGCTCTCGCCCCGGGCCAACGCCGCGCAGACGAGCGCCCGATTGGTGATGCTCTTGGAACCGGGCGGCCGGATCGAGCCCACGATCGGATGCGGGCAGACGGAAATGGGGAGGGGATCGGTCATAGTGGAGAGAAGGCTATGATACCTCCATGCCACGGTCTATGGACGACGCTCTCGCCGCCTACGATTTCGCCGCGCCCCCGCTGATCCGGTTTGGCGCCGGTCGGATCGACGAGATTGGGGAGGTGGTCGGGCTCTGGGGCCGGCGGGCATGGATCGTGGGCGGAGGCCGCAGCCTCGCCGCTTCCGGGGCACGCCAGCCGATCGACGCCAGCCTGGCCGCGGCCGGGATCGATGCGCGACTGGTCGCCACCAGCAATGGCGAACCGACTGTGGAACAGGTCGCCGCCGCGTTGGCCGGACTGGCCCATGAGGATCGCGATAGCGTGGTGGTGGTGGCCGTGGGCGGCGGGGCGACCATCGACCTGGCCAAGGCGGTCGCCGCCATGGCGACGAACATGCCGGCGGACCTGCGCTCCAGCCCTGACCTGGAGTCGCATCTCGACACCCTCGTCGTGGATCATCTGGAGGGAGTCGGCCGCGGCCTGGCGATCCGGCACTGGCCGCTGCCCGTGGTTGCGGTGCCCACCACGGCCGGCACCGGCGCTGAAGCGACGCGAAACGCTGTGATTTCCTGTCCACGGCGACGATTCAAGAAGAGCATGCGGAGCCCGATGATGGTGCCACGGGTGGCGCTCGTCGATCCCGACCTGACGGCTTCGTGCGATCCGTCCACGATCGCCGCCTCCGGGCTCGACTGCATCACGCAACTGATCGAATCGTTCGTCTGCCGGTTCGCGAAGCCGCTGCCGCGATGCCTGGTGATCGAGTCGCTCCCGCGGGCTTTGCATGCGCTGCCTCGACTGCTGGAGCATGCGGACCCGGGCGACGACTCGCTGCAGCGGGCCACCAGTCGGGCGGCCGATCGAGCGGCGCTGAGCCACGCTGCCCTGCTCTCCGGGCTCGCGCTGGCCAACTCGGGCCTCGGCCTGGCGCACGGCGTGGCGGCGGCCCTGGGCATCGCCTGCGGTGCGCCGCACGGCGTGGCCTGCGCAGTCATGCTGCCCGCCGCGATGCGGGTCAACCGCGAGGCGGCGGAACGTGACTTTGCGGCGCTCGAGCGGGCGGTTGCTCCGGATGCCTCGCTAAACGATGCCGCCGCGGCAGACGCCTTCGTGGATCGGATCGAACGGCTCTGCCTTGTCGCAGGCGTGCCCCGGCGGCTGTCGGATCTGGGAGTCGCCCGCGATCAGCTCGACTGGCTGGCCGAAAACTCCGGCGGCGCAAGCATGCGTGGCAACCCTGTCCAGCTCCCCGCGGCGGAACTCCGCAGCCTGCTCGCCACCATGCTGTGAGCGGCATTCCCTATTCGGACTTTGCAAAGACCGGATCATCGAGCAGGGGCATCAGGCCGGACGCATCCGCTCCCGCCGCCTCCGCCCGTTCCCAATGCTCGCGGGCTCGCGTCAGATCGGGCTCGGGCTTCGCGAGATGATAGGCGCCGAGATACAGGTCGTTGGCCGGATTCGAGTCGAACCACTGCATCACGATGGCCAGCACGATACCGGCAGGGATCTTGTCGCGGGGGACCGTCTTGTTGCCGCCCGCTGAACGATAGATGAACTTCTCGTCATCCACTTCCACCACGCCGACCTTCTGATTTTTGACGTCGAATTCGTCGCCCGGTTTCACAGCGGCCAGCGCCTTCCCGCGGTAGTCCATGAAGCCTTTGGCGTAGGTCGCCAGCTGCTGCCAGCTTTCGAGGCGTTGACTGGCCGCTGAGCCGGAACTGCGGCCACCCGTCTGCTTGGAAGCCGCCGCGAGGAGCCTCGTGACCGTGTCGTATTCCTGTCGCTGGATCGCCTCGAGCGCCTCTGCGAGCGTTGCGTCGAGCTGGCCATCATCCTCGGCC
>CAYSPN010000567.1:0-2690 GCA_964432895.1 uncultured Candidatus Kuenenia sp. | reverse complement strand
GTCCTTCGTGCAGTCGAGGATCTTCTTGTCGATCAGCTCACAGGCCGTGAGCTGACATGATTCATCAGTCGCGACGTCTGCGAGAGGCCTGCGCCGGTGACGCATCGCCACGAGCGTGGCCCGCAGTGCCTCGTCCACGGTCGCACAGTGCACGACCAGAAGCGCGCCCGGCGGCGGCAGCGGGATCAGGTTGAGTTCGTATTCCACGCCGAAGAAGAGCGTGCCCTCGGAACCGGCGAGCAGCCGGCAGAAATTGAAGGGACGCTCGCCCCGGCTGTCGAAGACTTGGTCGAAGCACGAGGCGTCCATCAGAGCGTCGAGAGCGTAGCCCGTATTACGGCGGGTGACCTCGGGCCGCGGATACGAATCGCGGATGAGCTGGCGGTTGGCGGGATCGCCAAGCAGGTCGTGGATCTCGCGGTAGATCCGGGTTTCGAGCGAGTCTGGCCCCGCGCATTTCTCAGCGAACTCGTCGACGGAGAGCGGGCCGAACGTCACTTCGGAGCCGTCGGCGAGAAAACCTCTCGCGCGAATCAGGTGGTCACGGGTCGAGCCGTAGGCGATGGAGTTGGAGCCACAGGAGTTGTTGCCGACCATGCCGCCGATCATGGCCCAGGCCGCGGTCGAGGTTTCGGGACCGAAGAAGAGTCCGAGCGGCGCAAGATGCTGATTGAGCGCGTTGCGGACCACGCCCGGCTGCACGCGAACGGTGCGTCGCTCCACGTCGACCGTCAGAATGCGATTCAGGTGGCGGCCCGCATCGACGACGATCCCGCTGCCCACCACCTGCCCGGCCAGCGACGTGCCGGCCGCGCGGGGAATCAGGCCGATGCGTTGCTCCGCGGCAAACCGCACGATTTCGCGGATGTCAGCCTCCGTCCGGGGCAGCGCCACGGCCAGCGGCCGTTCCTGATACTCCGAGGCGTCGGTCGAATAGATCGTTCGCGTGAGGTCGTCGACGAGCAGGTCGCCCGTGAGGCGGTCTGCCAGTGTCGCGAACCGCGGTGTTGAAGTGGCCTGATTCATACGCTCCCATGCACCTGATCCACCTGTCCTGCGATGCCATGACGCGTCCATCATGATAGGGTCTCAGGCCGGGAACAAACTTTTACGTTTTCCGTCGCCCGCTTTTACCGGCTCTGGCCATGACGCACGAACAACTCTCTCTCTTCGCCGATGCCGACGCGATCGATCCCGCCGCGGTGGACCCTGCCGTGACCGTCCTTGGCAACTCGCTGCCCCCACACATTCATCTGGGCACGTCGAGCTGGTCCTTTCCCGGCTGGACCGGGCTCGTCTACGCCGCTCGTAACGGTAAACCCGCGAGCGAGCAGGCGATCGCACGTCGCGGACTCGCCGCCTATGCAGCGCACCCGCTCTTCCGAACCGTCAGCCTCGACCGAACGTTCTACGCGCCGCTCACGCGGGAGGAATTCGCCCGCTACGCTGCCCAGGTGCCCGCCCACTTCCGGTTCGTCGTGAAGGCACCGGCAGCGATCACCGATCCAGTCGTCCGCAAACCCGGCTCCGGTGAGGCGGCCCGCGACAATCCGCTTTTCCTCGATGCGGCGGCGGCAGTCGCGACGTTCATTCGACCCGCCGTCGATGGTCTCCGCGAGAAAGCCGGCCCGCTCGTCTTCCAGTTTCCGCCACTCGGCCGGAGGCTCCTGTCCGACGTGCCAAAACTCGCGGCGCGAATCGCAGCCTTTATGGCCGTACTGCCGCGCGGGCCGCTGTATGCCGTCGAGGTCCGCGACCCGCAGCTTGTGTGCGAGGCATTCGCGCGGTCGCTCGAGGATGCCGGCGCTGTGCCCTGCCTCGCGGTGCACGCACGGATGCCGCCCGTCGACGAACAGGCTGATGTATTTCGACTCACGCAGCCGTCCGCACGCCAGCCGCTGGTCGCCCGCTGGAATCTTCATGCCGGCCGCGGCTACGAGGATGCGAAGGCCGATTACTTTCCGTTCAACCGCCTGATGGAGGAGGACCTGCCAAGCCGCGCGGCGCTCGCGCGGCTGGCCCGTGCGGCGGCCGCCGCCAGCGGCGACGTCTTCATCACGGTCAACAACAAGGCAGAGGGCTCCGCCCCGCTCTCCGTGCGACGGCTGGCGGAACAGATACGGGGCTGACGTCACGAAAATCGGTCTTTCCCCGAGGAGCCCAGATAGGGTATTCCACCCGTATTCCCCTACGGGGCTTCTTCAGGAGACATCGTGATGACCCAGCGATTCAAGCGTTGGACGGGACGGAGCCTGTCCATTGTGACCCTCGCATCGACCGTGATGATTGCAGCCGTGTCGCAGGCCGGCCCGCCGGGCCTCAGCACCAATCCGGGGAGGCATGCAATCTTTCCGGCGAAAGGCCAGAGCCCCGACCAGCAGAGGGTGGACGAAAACGCTGCCTATGACTGGGCCTCACGACAGACCGGGTGGGATCCCTATCAGGCGAAGGCCCAACTCGACCAACAGGTGCAGGCCTCGGCACAAGCAGCCGGCGGTGCCCTGGGTGGTGGTCTAGGTGGCGCCGTGAAAGGCGGAGCGGGCGGCGCACTCATGGGTGTCGCCATCGGTGCCATCGCCGGTGACGCAGGGAAAGGCGCGGCGATCGGAGCAACGGCTGGCGGCATGGGCGGCGGCCTGACCGGCGGCATGCGTTCGCGGCGGGCCGTGAAGGCAGCGGGAGGATCGGCC